>JACDAE010000381.1 GCA_013695595.1 Ktedonobacteraceae bacterium
ATCCCCGTCGGTCTCCTATCATTATCCCGCCGTGTGGATATTAATATCCACGCCGTGGTTCGCGACGTGGAGCTTTCTTAGGTGGAGCTTTAGGTCGTACAGGCTTGTTACGCTTACGGCCACGTCCGCCCCAGCCAAGATCCTCTTCCTCCTCCTCCTCGGGTGCCCCTGGCTCGCCAGGTTCAGCCTCTTCAGCATCCTCGTCCAATTCCTCCTCGCTCTCTTCCTCATCAGCAGGGCCGAGATCCATGTCTGGAATATCCATATCGTCTACGCCCTCTTCCTGGAAGTCTGGCGTCTCGGTGTCGGCAGTCTCCAGATCGATGTCGTCGGACTCAGCATCTTCGAACTCCTCAGGAGTTGCTAGAGGTTCCGCAACGGGGTGTACGATGCGCTCGTCCAGATCGTCGACCTGTCCGTCGTGGCCATCGTCATAAGATACACTGCGCACACTTTTACGTAGTGGGATACTTGGTTCGAGCACATCAGCTTCTGCACCCTCGTCCTCAGGTTTAGGGGCACCGATGATACGACGTCCGGCAGCAACGTCTAGCCAGAACTGAGAATAGTAATGGGTACGATCTGCGTCTTTCTCGCTCTCTTTTCTTGTCATTGTAAAGTGGTGTAGCAGACCCTTGATGGGAAGCTACGCCCTCCTTCCTGTTTTTAAGCCCCTGTTGCAGGAGCCAAACGCTCTATTCAAAGAAATCTTGCATAGGGGCGTCACCTTGTGTGCACCCGTGTTTTTGCAACGATCTTTCCCTGGGAACCGGGCGCACGCAAGGTGACGCCCCTACGCAAGATTTCCCATACCTATGAGAAAATGTTACTGGTTTATAATAAAAAGAAAGTACTCAACTGTCAAGGGACAAAATAATTCCATCAGGCCGCCTGAGAGGCTAGACGAGGCCCTGTCAATACCCTAAGTGCATGAATTTTCCGGGCGGGGTGTTTGTCGACTTGCCATAATGAACCTATAATAGAGGGAAGATGTTTCGCATTAGACCCTTTTTTCTGCTGTTACGCATCTTTATTATCAGGAATGACAGAAAATTGTGATAGAAATCTCCTGGTTGCCTGATAATATTGAACGAAGGGGGCCAGCGTGTAGTAATTGGAGGAAAGCTTTGACAAGGATTCTTGATAGTATCGATGGTCCAGAGCAGTTGCGTGCCCTGACGACAGTCCAGATGGAACAGTTAGCGCAAGAGATCAGGCGCGAGATCATTGAAAAAGTTTCAGTGAGGGGTGGACACCTGGCACCTAACCTGGGTGTGGTCGAGTTGACCATGGCTCTGCATTATGCTTTTCATACGCCTGAAGACCTACTTGTATGGGATATTGGTCACCAGGCATACGTTCATAAATTGCTGACAGGGCGTCGTGAGCGGTTCCACACGATCCGCCAGTTTGGTGGTCTTTCGGGCTATCTGCGCCGTGAAGAAAGTCCATATGATGCCTTCGGGGCCAGTCATGCCAGCACTTCCATTTCTGCCGCACTCGGCTTTGCCGCTGCCCGCGATCTACAAGGAAAAGATTATAAAGTCGTTGCCATTATTGGTGATGGCGCATTGACCGGCGGCATGGCGTTGGAAGCCATCAATAATGCTGGCAGCCTGAAGAAAAATCTTATCATCGTCTTAAATGATAATGATAAATCCATTTCTGATAATGTTGGCGCGATCCATCATTACCTGGGCAAGGTGCGTCATATGGAGACGATCCCCAGTTATCGGCGTTTGCGCGATATGGCAAAGGGATCGATTGAACGCCTGCCAGTAGTTGGCGATAAAGCTCGTGAAGCTGCCGGACGTGCCGAAACCAGCTTCAAGCATTTTGTGATGCATAGCAAGACGGGCGCGATATTCGAAGAACTGGGCATTAAGTTCTTTGGCCCCTTCGATGGGCATGATATCCCTACAATGATCGATGTCTTCGAGAACGTCAAGAAGATCGAGGGCCCGGTCATGGTGCAGTTCATCACCAAAAAAGGGAAAGGCTGGGACATTGCAGAGGATGACTCGACCAAATGGCATGGTCCCGGCGCATTTGATTATGTCACCGGAACCATCAAAAAGAATCCCGCCGATCCCCCTACGTATACCGAAGTGTTTGCCAATACGCTGGTCTCGATTGCCGAAAAGGACGCATCAGTTGTGGGCATCACCGCCGCCATGTCTGAGGGAACGGGCCTGAAGAAGATGCAGCAGCGCTTTCCCGAACGCTACTTCGATGTAGGTATCGCCGAGCAGCACGCCGTAACCTTCGCAGGCGGCATCGCAGGTGGTGGGCTGATCCCTGTCGTTGCCATCTATTCAACGTTTATGCAAAGAGCCTTTGATCAGATTGTGCATGATATCTGTGTCCAGAATCTGCATGTTGTCTTCGCGATGGATCGAGCGGGCATTGTTGGTGAGGATGGCCCGACGCAGCACGGTGTTTTTGATATTGCGTTCCTGCGCCCTATTCCGGGCATGAAGTTGATGGCACCGAAGGACGAGGAAGAGCTACGACATATGCTCTACACCGCCATTTATATGGATGGTGCGGTTGGCCTACGTTATCCACGTGGCAAGGGCGTTGGCGCGACATTGAGCAATGAGTTGCACAAATTGGAGATTGGCAAGGCTGAACTGCTCAGTCCATCTACTCTTGAAGAAGCAACCCATGCAGACTGTGCCATTCTTGCTTATGGATCGACTGTCGCACAGGCTGAAGGAGCTGCACTGGAGTTGGCCGAAGAAGGCATCACTGCTGCGGTTGTGAATGCACGCTGGGCCAAGCCGCTCGACGAAGATATGATCCTCACTCTGGCGAAGAGTACACGCCGCCTGGTGACGATTGAAGATCATGTTGTGGCAGGAGGTTTTGGGAGCGCCGTCCTTGAACTGTTGGAGCGCCACAACGTTAAAGATATCGATGTGCGCGTGATTGGCCTGCCCGATAAATTTGTCGAACATGGTGCACCTACGATCCTCAAAGAACTGCATGGGCTCTCCTCTGCCCATGTAAAAGAGGTGATACGCGACCTCGTTACCATACGAGGCCATGTGTACGACGCTCAAGTGTAACCTCGCGCGTATATTCATCATAGCGGGGTCATAGCGACGATGCCTGGGTGAATCAAATGGGATGGTGTTTCATCCAGGCGTCGTCACTGTGGCCCTTACTCTTGCTAAATTGATACACGTCAATTTTTTGGAGGTATAACCATGAGCCATTGGACAGCGGCAGATATGCCGGACTTAAAGGGACGTGTAGCACTTGTCACAGGTGCAAATAGTGGGTTAGGTCTCGAAACGACGCGGGCGTTGGCGGCAAAGGGTGCCCATGTGATTATGGCGTGTCGTAATCAAGAGAAGGGTGCTCAAGTGCAGGATTCTCTTGAGAAGAGTATCGCGGGAGCATCTTTAGAGTTAGCCGAGCTTGATCTGGCATCGCTGGCATCGATACGTGCTCTTGCGGAACATTTTCAGGCGGATCATAAGCAACTCGATCTGCTTTTCAATAACGCCGGCGTGATGGCTATTCCTTTTCGCAAGACCCAGGATGGCTTTGAGTGGCAGTTCGGTACGAACTACCTGGGCCATTTTGCCCTGACCGGACTACTTCTCCCAACGTTGCTGGTCACGCCCCAGAGTCGTGTGATCTCAACGTCAAGTGTTGCGCATAGAACGGGCAAGATTGAATTTGACAACCTGAACGGTGAGCGTTCCTATTCGCGCTGGTCCGCCTATGGTCGTAGCAAGTTAGCGAACTTCATGTTTGCCCTCGAATTGCAGCGTCGCCTGAAACGTGCAGGAGCTGATACCATCAGCGTCGCCGCTCATCCAGGCTTTTCTAACACCAGTCTGCAATCGACCAGCGTTTCAGAAGCAGGCGCTACGCTCGAACGCTTGATGTATATGGCCTATGGTGGTCAGAGTGCCGCCACGGGTGCCCTACCACAGTTGTATGCTGCTACTGCACCATACATCTATGGCGGTGAATATATTGGCCCTGATGGACTCTTCGGCATGACTGGATATCCAAAGAAGGTACGTGGCATCAAGCCAGCATACGACGAACAGGTTGCGGCAAAATTGTGGGATGCATCGGTTGAGATGACAGGTGTGAATTATGCCGCACTGCGCTCAAAGGTGCAAGAGAAGAGCTAGGTATGTAATAATTTCTTACGCATCCAATCCGCCTGTTGTGGACGATGTTTGTAAGGAATATTGTTGCAGACATGGTTGCCATCTTCAAAAAGCCATAGCTCAGCGTTGGCTGCTTCGGTTGCGATACGTTTCCCCTCCGAAGGTGGCACCAGTCTGTCTCGACCCCCATGAATAACAAGCAATGGGCTTTGCACCTTTTCTGCCACATCCTGCAAGGTGAATTGCTTTAACTGGTTCAGCGCTTGCTCTTCATTCGCGACCTTGAGGCGGTGGATTATGGCAGCGCGGGTGATCTGGGGCTTACTGGCGAAGTGCTCGGACTGATCATAAGGTCCGCAGTTTTCAATTGTTGCCTTTATGCGCGGTTCAAAAGCGGCGGCACGCACAACAAATTGCCCACCGAAACTGACGCCCATCAAGCCCACGCGCTTCCCATCCACATCCGGTCGCTTCTCAAGGTAATCAACCGCATACCTGATGGGAACCTCGTAATCATGCCGTAGCGGGAACTCAAACTCCATTTCACCCTGTCCCGGCCCGTCGATGGCTAACACTGCCAGCCCACGCCTTAAAAAGTCCTCGCCGTACGTATGCAATTCTTCCTTCACAGAATCGAGTCCTGGCACCAGAATCACGACCGGCGGCCTGGGCGTATGCCAGGGCTTGCGCAGAATGCCTGCCAGGGTCGCGCCACCTTCATACGGAATGACGACACGCTCGCCCGGAAAATCGAAATACGGCAACGCTCGCTGATAATCGCGCACAACATGCTCATGTGCGGTGCGCAACTCTTGTGGTCGATGCACAAAGAGATATTTTCCAAAATGGTATGAGATTGCGGCATGGAAGTAGTGATACGCGGCGGATTCATACTCTCCATGCGCCTCAGCCTGCTCTCCCATCCCTTCGTGCAACGCCCCACACTCAGACCACTTCTGGCACCAATCGTCCCAATGCTCTACGCTATTGGAGACGCGCTGAAAGTCGTTGGGGTCCACACCATTAGCAACAAATCGCGGTGCCCAATTGTCGATTGCGCTCTGTACACGTTCATCTCTTGCCATGCGTTTATCCTTTCATCAGAAACGTGAGGAGGAAATATTTTTGTACAATGCCTCTCCACACTCATTCCCTCCTATTTCTCTATTTTTCCTCCGTTGGTGCCATGAAGGGTGCCTTCTGGCGACCTGCCTCTGGAGCTTTGAACTTCGACAGTGTTCCACCTAGATACAGACGCCCAATCTCAGGATTATTGAGCACATCTGTATGTGATCCCACCAGGCGTACCTGACCGCTTTCCAGCACAACTCCTGTTGTAGAGATACTCAGACCAGTACGTGCATTCTGCTCGACAAGCAGGATCGTGCGCCCATTCTGCTGCATCACTTTGATCGTCTCAATGACCTGCTTGAAGGTCTTGGGGTCCAGGCCCATCGATGGCTCATCCAGCAAGATCACACGGGGGTCCAGCATCAGACAACGTGCAAACTCAACCAGGCGCTGCTGACCACCGGAGAGGTTGCCCGCCTTGTCATGGGCACGCGTCTTGACTACAGGAAACAACTCTTCAACTTCATGCAGACGGCGCTCTATCAGGGCCGAATCGTGCAACATATAGGCCCCCAGGCGTACATTCTGGCGCACGGACATGCTGGCGAATAGACTATGAATCTGCGGCACCTGAACGATCCCTAACGCTAATATCTGGCGCGGTGAGAGACCAACCAGGGAACGATTATCAAAAATAACCTCTCCCATACGTGGTTTAAGTAATCCGCTGAGGACACGCAGCACCGTGGACTTGCCAGCTCCATTTGGTCCCACAATACAAGTCGTCGTGCCCTGCTCTACATCGATGCTGATACCCTTCAGCACATCGCTTCCATCATACCCGGCGTATATATTGTTCAATCTCAGTAGCATCTTTTTTAGTCTCCCAGGTAGGCTTCCAGCACGGCAGGATTGTCGCTCACTTCAGATGGCAACCCTTCAGCAATTTTGGTACCACGATGCATCACGATCACCTTATGGCAGAGGCCCATGACGAATTCCATATTATGCTCGACGACCAGAAACGTTACCCCACGCTTATTCAAAGTGCTGATACGATCAGCCAGGTAGTTGACCATCGTCGGATTGATGCCACCGGCTGGCTCATCCAGTAAAATAACCTGGGGATCGGCGATGAGCACAAAGGCAAACTCCAACAGTTTCTTCTGCCCAAAGGAAAGGCTCCCGGCCAGTAAATCTTTGAGTTCAGCCAGTCCCACAAAATTTAGCAATTCTAGCGCACGCGTTTGCTCGTGGGTCGAACTCCACCTGCTGATCAGGCCTTTAAAATCGTTGCGTTGGGCGGCCACATGCATATTCTCCATGACCGTCATACGTGGAAAGATGCGCGTCAATTGAAACGTACGCCCGATGCCCAGGCGAAAAACCTTCTTCGGCGATGAGTTCGTAATGGTCCGCTCTCGGAAGCGTACCTGCCCACTATCGATCTGCTCATAGCCTGTCATAATATTAAACATCGTGGTTTTTCCCGATCCATTGGGTCCAATTAAGCCCGTAATGGTGCCGGGTTCCACGCTGATAGAACACGCATCTAGCGCACGGATACCTCCAAAGGATTTAGAGATATTTTGTGCTTCCAATAAGCTCATGTCCTGGCTACCTTTCTCTTAAACCGTCTTCTCATTGCTCACGGACTGCCCCTGTTCCCCATATGGACCTCCTCCTTGATCATCCTCATCGTCTCTTCCAGACCCATCCTCACTCGCTATCCGAGAGCCAACGCCCTCAAGAGCCATGTTCTCCTGCGCACTCCTCTGTCGGCCATACTGGAACTTGACCCAGCGCTCGCTCACCGTTGGGATAATGCCACGCGGCAACAGCAGCATGATGACCAGGAAAAGCGCTCCGTAGACGACAAGATAATACCCTGTCGCACCGTATTGCAAGGTGAAATACTGCTGAGCAGGTTCCAGAATAAAAGCGCCCAGAATAGGCCCACTGATCGTTCCCAGGCCACCCAGGTAGGCCATTAACACTACCGCGAGATCGAAGGTTGCATCAAAGCCTGAAGGGGGATAAATCGACTCGACAAAATAGGCCCAGATAGCTCCAACCATCCCCACAATGAGCGCGGAGATCACAAATGCCACCAGTTTGGACGGCCCTGTACTTACGCCAAGGCCCAACGCTCGGTCCTCATCATCACGTATGGCCAACAAACCCAGGCCATACTTGGAGTTACGTACCCACCAGGAGATCGCAATCGCCACCACCAGTACGATCAGTGCCGCATAATAGAATGGAAAATTAAAGAAATCACCGCTCCAATCGATCGGAATAGGCAGGCTCAACCCGGTAGAACCATTTGTGAGGCCCCTTAAGTTGAATGAAAAGAGTTGCAGAATAAAGAATATAGCGATAGTAATCACGACGAATGTATGCCGCCGTACGCGTAGCGCTATCCAACCCAACGGGATGGCAAAGAGTGCTGCCACCAGTCCTGCCAGTGGTACTAGCAGAAAGGGCATATACCCCCCAGGCACTTTCCAGTCCTGGCACAGAATAGCCATCGCATAGCCACCCACCCCGAAGTAAGCGGCGTGGCCTAACGATACATAGCCGGTATAGCCTGAGAAGATGTTCCAGCCTGTTGTGGCGGCAGCAAAAATCAAGGTAAAGATCGCGATGGTGGTTACAGCAGGATTCGAGAATACCAGCGGGAACACAATAGCGATCACCAGCAAGAGCAGTATTCCGACCGTTTTAAAAATTCTCATTGCTTCCTTCCTTCCACCTGTCCGAATAATCCCTGGGGGCGAAGTAGCAGAATGACTACGAGCAGAATGAAAAAGACGGTGCTGGCCCAGACAGGCGACCAGACGACTGAAGTAATGTCTTCAATTACGAGCATACTTACCGAAGCAATCAATGCTCCCGATAAGCTGCCCATGCCTCCAAAAATGATGATTGCGAGCAGGCGCGAGATTAAATCATACGAACTACCGGCATTGAAGGCATTGGTCGCCCCGAACGCCATACCACCAGCAGCAGCCAGCGCAATGCCAATCCCAAAGGTAATCGCCGATACGCGCTCGACGTTGATGCCAATCAATTCCGCTGCGGTCCTATTCTCCATCGAGGCACGCACACTATGCCCAAATTTGGTACGATAGAGCAACAGGTACAGAGCAGTCAACAGAACGAGCGCCAGGAGAAAGCCGAATAGGTAAATGTAGGAGAGATAGAAATCCCCAACACGTATTGAGGCTGTAACATACCACGCTTGCAATTTGACGTTATCGGCAGAGAAAATAATATTGAGTACCCCTTCAATAACCAGCGCTACCCCATACGTCACCAGGATAGAAAGCATCGTACGGTCACGTTTAATTGGGCGAATAAAAAACCACTCGATCAATAATCCTAAAAGAAACATAACTGGTAAGGTGATAAGTAATCCCACAAAAAGATCGATGTGCAACTTTTGTTGCAGGAAATAACTCAGGTACGCTCCCAGAATGACTAACGCACCCTGACCAACATTGATGATGTTCATAACCCCAAACACCAATGTCAACCCCGACGCCATCAAAGCGTACACCCCTCCGGTGAGAATCCCAATCACAATTGCTTCAATAATAAGGCTCACAATCCCACCCTTTCCGACAGAAAAACAATGGTCCTCAACATAGAGGCTATGTCAAACGTCATTCGACACCATCCAGTCCATAAATACCGGGTAGGGGCGTCACCTTGCGTGCGCCCGTAGGCCCTACAAAGAGCGTACATCGGGTCCACGGGTGCACGCAAGGTGGACGCCCCTACCCGGTATTTACAGATCTCCTGAACACGTGAGTGCCCCTATGCACATTTCGCGTAAACTTCTCGCTCCGCTTACGGCCACGCTGGCTTTGGATACAGAGGAGCTTTCGTCGCCAATGATGACGGATACACTGATATCAATGATCCACCCTGCCACTGGAAAAGATAGCCAGTTGCAAGCACATTCTGCCCTGTAGAGTCAAACTTCACTGGCCCCTGTACCGTCTGGAGCGTGATATCCGAATGAAGTGTATCAGTGATCTTCTTGTTATCGATGCTACCAACCTTTGTCGCAGCCTGCTGAAATGTCTGTCCCACAGAGAAGGCTTCTGCCACATCAGAACTGATCGCATCGGCAGTACCACCATACTTTGCCAGAAAGTCCTTCACCATCTGTGCATTCTGGAACGTCTTGATTCCAGGATACCAGCCACCGTTCGGCACGAATACACCCTCAGCAGTAGGAGCACCACCAATAGCTTTGGTGAACTGTGCACCCTGGTCCGGTCCAGCCGTTGCAATAATGGCCTGCGGATTGTAATGTTGCTGCTTAAACGCTTGCACATACGCAACAATATCAGGTAACAGTGTGCCAGTCACGATGACCTGCGCTTTTGCGTTAATCATCTTCTGCGCAATCGGGGTATAATCAGTGGTCTCCGCTGGATATACCTGGTAGGAAACCGTTTTAACGCCTGCCGCCTCCAGATACTTTCTCGCGGTGTCTACCTGCGGCTGTGTGAATGGATCATCCTGCGTGGCATATGCCGCCGTCGCCGGTCGCTGTGACGCCGGCAAAGACTGAATATACTGCGTAAAACTTACCAACAAGTTCGCAACTGGTGCAGAAACATCGAAAAGATTATGCAAACCCTGGGTAAAGACTGAAGGACCACCGCCAGCTCCCTCAAGGAACGTGTAGCCATAACGATTCGCCACCACGGATGCAGGTTTCGTGAGAAGAGAAGAAAAAGGCCCGAATACCATGTCGCAATGATCAATCGTGATCAGCTTTTGATAGTTCGTAACAACCTGCGTCGTGCTGCTAGCATCCGAAACGATGTCGAGCGTTACCTGACGACCAAGGATACCACCGCTTTTGTTGACCGTATCTGCCCACAATTGATACCCCTGCTTGAATGCAAGGCCATCGGCAGAAAAGTCGCCGGAAAGCGATAATGAAATACCGATCTTGATAGGCGTCTTAGGCTGACTTGAGGTCGTCGTTGTAGTGCTCCCACCACAGGCGCTGAATATGAAAAGCGCTACAAACAACATGCCTACACTCTTCATGACATTGAAGTTCCATAAAGTAGTTCGTCTACTCATGGTTGACCTCCCTCTTGCTGAGGAGTGATATCCATAGAAGTATGACTATCCTCCCATTTCCATAGAGTAACATGATGATTACTCCATTCGCATTCACGTAACCATTATGGTTACGACTGTCATTTTAACTACACCTGCTTGTTTTGTAAACAAATTTACTTTATCTCATACCTAAATGTCCTCATGGCCATCTGGCGCAGGGGCGTTCCCCAAATATGGTGCTCCAAATACCCATGATGCCGCCAATCTGGTAGGGCATCAGGTTTACCGTGTCCGCAATTCATTGATTGGTGGCCCACGATTGATCAATCAATGACCTTTGACAGAGCACTACGCTAAAAGCCCCAACGGCTCTTCTATAAAGGTCGCAATGCTGTCTAGAAAACATGCCCCGCGTGCGCCATCTACTACGCGATGATCACAGGAAAGCGTTAGTGTCAGCATTGGTTGCACTACGGGCTGACCATGTATGGGGACAACTCGCTCTGCTATACGTCCAACCGCCAGTATCGCCGCCTGAGGCTGATTGATAATAGCGTTAAACGCATCGACGTTGTACATTCCAAGGTTGCTAATCGTGAATGTGCCCCCGCTAATATCCTGCGGTCGTAGTTTACCTGTCTGTGCCTTCGCCACCAGTTCCACGCGCAGGTGCGCAATCTCGCCCAGACTCAGCGTATCCGCCTGATGCACGACAGGTACAACCAGTCCATCCTCAATTGCCACCGCCAGACCCACATGGATCTCTGATTGCAGCGTTATTTTGCCGTCACTCCATGACGCATTCAGGCGTGGATGTATCCGTAGAGCTGCCGCTACGATCTTCACAAGCAGGTCAGTATACGTGATTTTTGGTGCATTCGCAGTATTGCCTACAATATGCTCGCGCCAGCTTATCAGGCGGCTCGCATTGACTTCGCGTGTGAGATAAAAGTGCGGCACATCCGTCCAACTCTGTGTTGTGCGCTCCGCCATCACACGCCATATCGTACTTAACGCAGGATCTTTAGACCCATTCACCTTTGCACCAGATCCCGCCTCCTGTGCAATAAACACAGATGCAGGAGGCAGGTTTTTCGCAACTGGATTTTCTACTGCCACAGATGCCAATACATCCGCCGCCAACACAGCACCGCCCGGCCCGCTTCCCTTCATCTCTGCAAGGTTTTTCCCTCCCTCACGCGCCAGACGCCGAGCTTTGGGCGAAGCCATGATCAGACGCGCAGAGGTTGTGGGAGACTGTTGGCCTTGAATATATGTCAACACATCGGCCTTCTGAATGCGCTTTCCTGCTGGTTTCACAAGGCTCAAATCTATATTGTGATCAGCAGCTATACGCGATGCAAGCAGGCTTGCCGTTGCCGCAGGATATGCACGTGCCTCAGATGGAGATTGAGCAGTTGTTGGCGCGGATGCAGGCGTAGGATCAAGATCGTCGACGGGAAGCACGATAGAGGGCTGGGAAGCTCTCAGTGCTTCTCGCGGATTTTCTTTGCCGGGAAACACTTCGTCGGCTGAGAGGAGCTGCGCGATCACCTGTCCCACTGGCACGTCTTCTCCTGCCGCAGCCGACACATGCGCAAGCACGCCGTTTGCAGGTGCCTCAATCTCCACCGTCGCTTTATCGGTCTCAATCTCTGCGAGAGGCTCTCCCTTTGTGACATAGTCGCCCTCTCGCTTGAGCCACTGCACAATCTTGCCAGTATCCTGCGACATGCCCAGTGCTGGTAATATGACATACTTCGCCATCGTCATTAGCCTCCCATCGGTTTCCTCCGGCGTAGGGGCGTGTGC
>JACDAE010000283.1 GCA_013695595.1 Ktedonobacteraceae bacterium
ATGTGCAACTCTGGCGAACGGTTCAAGAAAAGCATCCATCTGTCCAACAACGTGTTCAGGCTCCCTCTGAAGGGCTTGCAGTTGTTCAGGTGATGCGCAAACTCCATTTGACAGAGGTTCCTCGCGCTTGGGTGTCTTATTCGGCGAAAGAAGTGCCGACGGTTCGTCTGATCAACATTTTCGCTCTTTTTTTTGATGCTTAATGGTTTATTCTGACTACCAGAGATCTCAGTTCTAACCGGCGCAGCTAGTATTTGCTCTAAGATTTTTTGTTTCATATCTCCCAAATCAATTGATATGTCCAGGTCGCTGAAAGATGCTAATTCAGTAGCCATGAATTGAGGCATATTCCTTTTAAGCATACGAGCCATAGCATTGAAGTATATTTCTGCATATTGATTGGCAAACGAAACCATATCTATCGTCGTCATTCCATTATGAGAGATTTGTTTCATTGCCTCTTCTAGCAAAGGATATATTTCTGGCGAAGAATCTTCTTCGTCTTTACTCAAATATTCTTTTATATAGCTCTCAAAATTGTAAGGGCTAAAGATATTGGCAATAGAGTAGGCTAACCATGTCTTTCCCATATTGTTAGGACCAACAAAAATTGTTAAGGGCTTGAGGTCAATTTCGGCCTTTATGATAGGACCCAGATGGTTGATCGTTATTTTCATGCAAAACCCCTTATCCCTCTTCACTTTAAGGCTTTTTATTAGCTTCTCTACTAAATAGTATAGCATATTAATTGAAAGGCTACTATTAAGGTGCAGGCTTCTTTTATTGATTATACGTATTCTTAGAGTTTTACGACTGGAAGCAATCCAGCAAATATGAACTTCTATAGTGACGCAGCATCATTACCAGCCTCAGCAACCTGTTTCAAATACCTGTTCCTGATAAGCAACAGCCCCTTCATGTAGTGGGTAAGAACCAGCATTTCAGCCACCTTCCCAAAAATACCCAATGGGGCACGAAACGTAAACAAGTCAACCATGAGCGTGCCAGATGACTGAGGGCTGAACTCGTGAATGTGTACTATTTCCTGAAAGGCTCCTTTAACCATTTCATCCGTAAAACGATATGGCCGTTCATAGGTGGTAATCTTTGAGGTTAGATGTTGTTTGATACCAAAATGCACTGCCTCCCAGGTCACAATATCGTCAAGCTTCATCATGCCTGAAGTCACTCCAGCAATCGGACGCTCATGCGTATGGGCGACAGAGTTACGATGCAAGTCAACGTCAAGGGATAGATCAAAACAGCGCTCAATTGAAGCATCAATGAATGTTTCTAAGCGAATGGTGGGCATATGTTTATTCTCTTTCGCCTTTGTGCCTCTCTAGAGAGAGTACAAAGTCACTTATCGTGAAAATTTCTTCTTATGCGTATTATAATGCCACCCGGCGCGATCCAATTTGTCCCCTTTCCTTCCTTGACAACACTACCCTTTCTCCCATATCATACAAACCATATTTAACACTCTGTTAAACTAATATTAACATTCAAATAACACAACTATTCCCAACGGGGGAGAGCGGGGTTCCATCCACATGCCAAAGAACTATGTCGGTCATCTACCTGCACAAGATCCACTCCACCACTATCTGCAATACGATATACTGCCACAATTGGGACTCGCTAGCCATAAACCCAGGTTCCGCGTCTTCCGCATGGGCGGCAGCAATGAAGTCTACCTCTACGAAGAAAAACATAGCCACGCTCAGGTGATCGGCAAGTTCTTCGCAGGCCACGGCGGCCCAAACATACCAGCAAAAGATCAACGCATGGCACAAGAATTTCATAACCTGCACCTGATGCGCAGCTATGGCCTGACCGGCTATCCCCACGATGTCGTGCGGCCACTTGGCTATAATGGCTGGCTAAACAGCCTGCTCGTTGAGGAATATCGCGGCGGGCAACCTTTAAGTAATGTCATCACCGATACAATCTTCGATAGACAACATGAGAAGCTCTACGAAAAACTGACCGCTCTGGCATATTTTCTCGCAACCTTCCATAATCGCACGGCAAATGGATATGCAGTCAATTTCAACGATGATTGTGCCTACCTCGACCGCCTTGTACGCAAGCTTTTCAAAAAACAATTCATTAGCTGGGATGACGTACAGGAATTCTCATGGCTGCGCGACCGCTGGCGCGAACAGCCACGCATGTGGGAAGATCAGCAGGTGCTCGTCCACGGCGACGCCACTCCATCAAATTTCCTCTTCGGGCAGGGCCTGAGCGTGATTGGCATCGATCTGGAACGCATGAAGAGGGCCGATCGCGTCTTTGATATCGGACGCATCACTGGAGAGCTACAACACTTTTTCCTGCAAATCACGGGCAACAAATATGCCGCCGAACCATTTATCGGCCACTTCCTGTGGGAATATTCTTGCCACTTCCCCAACCGCGAAAGCGCATTTCATTCCATCGGTGGGCGCGTACCATTTCAGATGGGCCTGACCTTGTTGCGCATCGCCCGCAACTCCTGGATCACCCACGACTATCGGCAACAACTCATCCAGGAAGCCAAATTAACGCTGAGGACCTTTTAATGGATATTCAGGCCATACTCTTTGATGTGAATGGGACGCTGATCGATATTGAAACGGATGAGGGACTGGAAGAGATCTATCGGGCGATTGGGCATTTTCTCGCATATCAGGGGATCTTGTTGCATCGTTGGGAGGTGCGCGATCTGTATTTTCAGATTATGCAACGCCAGCGCAAAGAGAGCAATGAAGTTTTTCCAGAATGGGATGCCGTGGAACTCTGGCGCGAACTGCTCCACAGCAAGGCGAGTGATTATACACGCTCTCTGCCCCAGAAAAAGTTGGAGCAACTTCCACTGTTCCTGGCAGAATTACATCGCGGCATTGCTCGCAAGCGGCTCCGTCCCTATCCACAGGTACAGGAGACGCTCACCAGCTTACAGCCACGCTATCGCATGGCCGTCGTCTCCGATGCGCAGAGTACATATGCCATTCCCGAATTACAGTCGGTCGGGCTGGTGGATTACTTCAATCCCATTATCGTCTCAGGCAATTATGGATATCGCAAACCTGATCCGCGCCTCTTTCAGAAAGCATTGGATACCTTGCAGGTGAAACCTGAACAGGCGCTTTTCGTAGGCAACGACTTATACCATGATATCTTCGGTGCTCAACAGGTAGGGATGAAGGCGATTCTGGTCTCTTTCGATCAGGGCTCTATATCGAATCAGGTAATTACGCCTGATTATACCATCTTCCGTTTCGCCGACCTGCCCCAGGCGATCAATCATTTTGTACAGGAATAGGCGGCTCTATCTTCTCCCTTTATAGACCGCCTCGGACTCCTGCAATGTTGGCAAGGGAACAGCTATACTCTTGCGCTGCCCGATGCGTCCACTGAAATAGCCCGTTGCGGTACACACCAGACCAGCAAAAATGGCGCAGGAGTGGGCAATACCATGCAAATTGCGCTGCACAATGGTATCGCGTAACCCAAGTAACATGCCAGAAGGCAGTGTTCGCATAGTATAGCTACGCTCAGAAGAAAGGCCTGCACTCGCGCCAACCAGTTGCGCAACCTTCGCCTTTGAACGCCCCTCAAAGAAACAGCGCGTGAGGAAATACCGTACATCCTTCCGACTGGCGGCGATGATGTGCTGCACAGGTGCAGATGGTTCATAGAGCAGGATTCCATCGGGCCAATAGCGCTGCACGCGTATACATAACTCAGTCTCTTCACACCCAACGGGATGCGCGCCAACGCGCCCCAGCCCGCTATTAAAACCGCTGACGGCCATCAGTGCTTCACGCCGAAAAGACATATTGCAGCCGATAAAGTTGCGCACCGGTGCTGTGTGGGAGGGAAGGCCACGATAACTGCATCCGACCACCCACGCGAACTCTTCGGGAAACCATACAGGCGGTCCGCCGGGCCATACAGCAGTCACATGCCCGCCCACTCCCATTACGTGCTTATCGGTATAACACTTAGCCATCTGGGAAAGCCAGTGGGTATTGGCCATGGCATCATCATCAATAAAGGCAACGACCTCTCCTGTGGAGTGGACGATGCCTACATTACGCGCATAGCTGAGGCCACGTGGACCCGTGTTCTCAACTACAGAGATTCCGGAGAATTGAGCACGTATACGTACTGCCAGATCGGGATTATTGTCGACAACCTGAATGATTTCATACGGAGGCAGACTCTGCTTCTGTATGGAGGTGATTGTTGCGACAAGGGTATCCCAACGTTTCTCGTTGTAAGCGCAGATAATGACAGATATATTCATGCCATATCTCCTCCTATTTGCCCACATACATCCATGCTTAACATGCGTCCTTACTTCTTTGCAACACTGAATGCCAGATAGAGCCTTGCCGCGGGAGTTACCCGCTCAAGGATAATCGTTTTTAAGATGCGTCCTCCATCGTACATGGCCTTCAATTTACTTTCACCAAAAAGACGCGGGGCCTCGAAACTGGGCACCTCTTTAATCCTCAGCTTGGCTTTGCAGGCACGAATATTCATCAACGTCTCGACTTCAAAGCCCGGACAATCAATGTAAAGATCAGGAATACAATAGCGCCAGAAGGCATTATAACCATAACAAAGATCGGTAAACTGAACCTGAAAGCAGGCATTCGCCAACAAATTGATTGCACAATTGCCGAACCAACGTATCCAGGTAAAATCGGTGCTGCCGCCATCTCCAATATAGCGTGATCCCTTCGCAAAATCGGCATCATTCATAAGAGCATCCACAAAAAGAAGGATCTCCTGTGGATCATTAGAATTATCGGCATCCATCGTGACGATAATATCACCAGTGGTGGCTTCAAAGCCTTCCGTCAGCGCATTTCCCTTCCCTCGACCAGTCTGCCTGATAATGCGTATATCAGGCCGCACTTCTCTTGCCACCTCGACCGTATTATCTTTAGAGCCACCATCCACGAGCACAACTTCGGTTACTATATCAGGCAAACGAGGCAGCACATGAGGAAGGTTCTTCGCCTCGTTCATCGTGGGAATGACAACGCTGACAGTCGGCATTTTCTGTATTGTGCCCATCATTTTTTCCCTCCTGCTAGCTATCAGGCTTCTCTAAGCAGCCTCGTTGAACGTCTCTTCACAGCTTCTTCGAGCGTTGGCAACGGGCAAGTAAACTCGCGCTCCGGCACGGTTACAGGCTCCAATACAGTTTCCGGCTGGAAAAGGGTATACACATTTGGAGTAGCACCCTCTTCTCCAGTCGACTGAATACCTGCAAGCATCGTATCAAATGCTCGGATACAAATACCTCTGAACTCCTCGGCTGTAATGCCCTTTGTTTCACGCTTGAGGTAATTTTTGTGTGTGGTTATGGCTGCCTGGAGCATTGTCTCATCCGCCAACACAACATCTTTAATAGAGAGAAGCTTGTTTAACCTTTTCACCACAAATTGTGCCTGATCCAGGGTTGTATCTGGCATAAGAACAAGCAAATAACCAGAAGGAATACGTAAAACGATATCAGTATTACGAAGATTTTTTGCAATCACATGTAATGATGTACGCGTTTTTTCACGTATAGCCACCATAGTGAGATGTGAGCCGTAGCGCAATGAGCGTGACAACTCATACTCGATAATGCGTGTGCGCGTTCTCTCTTGCTCTTTCGTATCCACAGTACCAATAACGGGACTCATCCACTTTAACAGTGACCAGAAACGTTCAACACCCAGAACGGTGAATGGTAGCATAATAAGGACAGGCATCTGCACCGTAAGATGAAAAAAGAAGACAACACATCCATAAAGCAGCAAAACCGGGATAAGCGTAAGCACAAAACGTATGCCGTAGTGAATTGTTCTCATTTCAATCACTCCTGCATTCCAATTATCAAAACTATCTACATAGTGCCACACAGGCCTGTCAACGACCCCTGGTGAACCAACAAGGACTCATAGAAAGCCGTACTCTCACTATACGTAGGTACCAAATCGACCATTATTTATTTTTAGATCAATAAAACATTGCTGTGCTTGTCTTGTGTAGTAGCCTAAAAATATGGATACATTGTTTTGCGGGATCGATATTTCAGAATTAGGGGGTCTGTATCCTGATGGACAGAGAACCCAAAATAGTGAAAGGGAATCAGATCATGCGTCAAAAAATACTTTCATTTCTCTTGTTTCTTACGGTGCTTTCTATAGGAACAATAACTATCGCCGCTACTCCTATCCATAATTGTACCCAGCGACAGATCACTCAATCGCTGCTCAAGCCTGGCACGCTCGAAATATGGTATACCGGTTCGGTACATGTCGCAACAAATACGCACTTTCATCCTCAGAACTATACCGCAACTCGTCCAAGTAGAAAACCCATCTTCACAGGTGCAGACCTGGATCCCAAAAGTCTGACTATGGGGCAGGACCCACTAACTGCATATTACTTCAT
>JACDAE010000418.1 GCA_013695595.1 Ktedonobacteraceae bacterium
GAGTTTCCCAACGATATCAGATTCGGGGAACAAGGGAAATGCATGACGCATCTACCCTGTTTCTCTCTATGTTGTAAAATAGAAGTGCACTCATCTGTATTATGCAGAAGGCAGACAGACAGACAGACAGATAGCGGAAACAAGGTGTCCATGC
Source organism: Ktedonobacteraceae bacterium (assembly GCA_013695595.1). Classification (GTDB taxonomy): domain Bacteria; phylum Chloroflexota; class Ktedonobacteria; order Ktedonobacterales; family Ktedonobacteraceae; genus JACDAE01. The sequence continues at coordinate 155 of JACDAE010000418.1, forward strand.
GTTGCCCAAATTGTCAGACTTTCAATCCTGCGAATGCCAAATTTTGTCTCGAATGTGGCAATCGTCTGGTTATTTGTCCTACCTGTGGGACGGTCAATCTGCCCATCGCCAAATTTTGTATTGAATGTGGCACCGCTCTACAACCAGGAAAAGTGCGTTCCGCATCGGAAGGATCAGGGCAGGTGGTACCGGTCGTCGTCGACGCCTTCCCGGCACAAAATGGAAGAGAACAGGCAAAGCTAGAGCTCCTCTTGCCACCTGAAGAGCGGCGCGTGGTAACGATTATGTTTGCCGACATCATTGGCTCAACGCCACTGGCAGATCGCCTGGACCCCGAAGACATGCGCGCCATTCTGACCGGCTACTTTAATCTGATGACCGAGCAGATACGCAGGCATGGTGGCACCGTCGAGAAATATATTGGCGATGCGGTTATGGCCGTCTTCGGTTCTCCAACCGCACATGAGGACGATCCAGATCGAGCGATCCGCGCCGCACTCGATATGCAGACCGCGCTTGCACGCTTCAATGAGCAGAGGCAGGCGCTCGATCCAGATGCAAATCGCCTGCAAATGCGCATCGGCATCAATACTGGTGAAGTCGCTATCCCCAACAATACACTCCACACACGGCGGGATTTTTTGATCACAGGCGATGCAGTCAACGTTGCCGCTCGTCTGCAACAGGTAGCAACGCCCGATACTATTCTGGTGGGAGAGCGCACCTATCTTGCCACACGTGATGTCTTCGATTTTCGTCCCATCGCCCCTATGCATATTAAGGGCAAAGACGAGCCAATTATGGCAAGCGTCGTGTTGGAATTGCGGAAACCAGCATCGATTGTCACCCAACATCCGCGCGGCATCGAGGGACGCCAGGTACGTATGATCGGGCGCGCCCTCGAACTCACATTATTGCACGCAAACTATGCACGTGTGGAAGCTGAGCACCATCCTCACCTGATCACTATTCTGGGTACTCCAGGCATTGGCAAATCACGCCTGATACGCGAATTTATTGAACGTGAACAGGAACGGTTTAAAAGTACTTCTGCCCTTAGCACTCAACTCCCTCCCAGGATACTCTCTGGGCACTGCCCTCCTTATGGTGAGGGTATTACATACTGGCCGCTGGTAGAAATCTTGCGTTCACTGCTCGAAGTACAGGACGATGACGGCATCGATGTGCTCCAGCAACGTTTTATAGATCTGGTCCATGACACATTAACAATTGCTAAACGCAGCGAGTCGACCGAAGAAGTTGCCAGCACCATCCTGCGCAGTATTGGACGTAGTCTGAGTGGCAAAGCGATTCTTCCCGAACGAGACCGCTCGAAGCGTGATAATCCACTAAGCACGCATAATGTCAATGCGAAACAGGCAGGGACTCAGATCGCTCTCCTACGTGCATGGCGCGTCTTTATTGAGGCATTGGCGGAACAACAACCGCTCATTATCGTCATCGACGACCTGCAATGGGCCGATGAAGCGCTCCTCGATCTGCTGGAATATCTGACCGACCGCATCACCTCTGTACCGATTCTTTTTCTTTGTCCGGCACGTCCAGATTTCTTTGAACGCCGCCGCGAATGGGGCGGTGGACGACGCAACTTTACGACAATAGAGCTAGAAGCCCTCTCCTCTGAAGAAAGTAGCGACCTGGTCGACGCATTGCTCAACACCAGCGACCTGCCAGAGATACTGCGTAACACCATCTTAAGCAGGGCAGAAGGGAATCCCTTTTTTGTTGAAGAGATTATACGCATGTTTATCGATCAGGGTATCCTGGTATGTGAAGATGACCACGAGCATGGTATCGAGTGCTGGCGCATCGACGCACACAATGAGGCTCATGAACTGCTCTCGTCGGGCGAGCCACCTGACGAGAGCCAACTCAATGCCCATTATGTCATACCACTACCACGCGTCCCTGATACCATTCAAGGAGTACTGGCCGCTCGCGTGGACCTGTTGAATCCAACTGAAAAGCTCGTTTTGCAACATGCGGCCATCGCCGGTCGCACCTTCTGGCTCTCGGCGCTTCACGTGCTCGCGCCAGCTCTCAGCCTTGAAATATTACTGGAAGTCCTTACAACGTTGATTCAGCGCGAATTTATCACAGAGACAGAGAGGGAAGCTCGCAGTCCCGTGGAGTACGACTCTGTGTTTATCTTTAAGCACGTTTTGATACGCGATGTTGTCTACAATAATATTCCACGGACGCGACGTTCGGAGGAACACGAACGCATGGCTCTCTGGCTCGAAGAACTGGTGAAAAACGATCAGACCAATTTTGCCGAGCTACTTGCTTACCATTATCAGCAGGCGTTGCTAAACTGGTCGGCGGGTCTTGCCATAGCAGCCCTTGAAACAAACAATGATGATGAGGTAACCGCGCCACCTATACGCCTGACTCGTCCAGAGTTGCGTCAACGCACCATCTTCTATCTTATGCTGGCTGGCGATCAGGCACTCAATACCTATTATGCCATACGCGCTCTGCAAGCATATAATGACGCATTTGAGCTTATTAGCGACAATAACGCGGATCTTCCCAACTGTATCGCCATCTACGAACGCCTGGGTGACGCTCATTTTCAGCGCGGTAACCTGGATGAGGCGTGGATGCAATACCGCAAATCACTTCATCTGGCAAAAGATCATCCCGACGCTGCTCTGACGAGAGGTACGACGCCGCTCTACCTCTATGAACGTATGGCTGAACTGGCAACACGCTGGCTGGGTTATTTCAATACGGCACCAGATCTTCAAGAGGCGCGCACCTATATTGATGCAGGCTTGCAACTCCTCGAAGGCAAACCTCTCAGTCGGGAGAAAGTCGCATTCTTAACCTACCAGGCCTTCTGGTATATTCGCCAGTTGGAGATAACCACCTACACGCAAAAAGCCGAGTTGGCAGAACAGGCACTCACCAGTGGACACAACGCTCAGCGCCTTGCCGAAGAACTGAATAATCCCAGCGCCCTTTCGCTGGTGTTAGATGCCATGGGCTTTATCTACGGAGAGTACCACAAATATAATGAGGTACATCAGATACAACACCGACGCCTGCAATTAGAAAGCCAGTTGACCGAGCGCGAGGAACTCTATGACCTCTATTTCTCACTGGGCAACGCACATGAGCAGGTCGCCAGCTATTCCTCCGCCCTGATGTGGTTTGGACGCGCGTGGAGCAATGCACAGACCATGGAAAGCCCATCGCTGCTGCTCTCCAGCATGACCGGGCGTATGCGTGCATGGCGACAATGGAATCGCTGGGACAATGCTCGCCAGGTAGCCCTTGACATATTGCGCTTGATTGAACAATATCAGCAGGATGAAAAGCGTCAGTTGTGGGCATTGGAGACGCTAGCAACGATTGCCTATCGCCGAGGCGAACAGGACCAGGGCGACCACTATGCCCGTCAATATAAGCGTTTGATCGATCAGCAAATAGATCGGTCAGATGAAACCGCCAGACGCGCATTATCCAGCACGCATCACTCGATCTACATGGCACGCGAGGACTGGGCGCATGCTCTGGTTGATTATAAAGAAAAGCTTCAGAATAGCGAGCCACTCCCTGCACCGGAAGTCTTATCTACCCTGGCTGAACTGCTCGTTACAACTGGCGAGAATGCAGAAACACAGAACAGCATCTGTGAACGAGCGATTACCATAGCGGAAGAGTCTGGAGCACGCAAAAGCCTCGCCATCGCACTACGTGCCAGAGGTCGCATGTACATGGAGCAGCAGGAATGGAAACTTGCCCTGAATGACCTTAAACAAGCACTGCGTCATTGCGAAGTGCTTGACTTGCCCTGGGAACACGGCAATACACTCTACCAACTGGGCATGCTCTACAGGCAACGCGCCCTCGCTCCCAAAGAAAGCAAACGCAATAGCCGCAACGC
>JACDAE010000432.1 GCA_013695595.1 Ktedonobacteraceae bacterium
TTTTAGAGCGGTATGATCATACCTCTGCCAGGTTCCAGGATGCGGGTGGTTACGACCTGGATTATCGTATTGATACTATTCTGGCTGGTCTGCATATTGATTACCTGCCACGCGAGCGCGAGGTGCAAACGCTATCGGGCGGCGAGCGAGCACGCATCGGGCTGGCAGCTCTGCTCCTGCGCTCACCGGATCTGCTTTTGCTCGATGAGCCAACCAATCACCTGGACTTTGCCAGCCTGCAATGGCTCGAAGACTACCTGACGGCGTATCGTGGCGGTATCCTGATGGTCTCGCATGATCGCCAATTCTTGAACCGCGCGGTTAATCGTATCTGCGAGATTGATGAGCATGGGCATCAACTTAAAGAATACATGGGCAACTATGATGCCTATGTCGAGGCGAAAGCGGCTGAGCGCCACAGGTGGGAGGACGAATATGAGCGCCAGCAGGAAGAGATCAGTGATTTGCGTAAGCGCATCAAAGAAGCCGCAACCCATGCCACACGCAATTATCATGCACCGCGCGATAATGATCGCTTCAGCAAGCATTACTATGAGCAGAGCGTTCAGCGTACCCAGTCGCGCACCGTTAAGAGCGCTGAAGTGCAGCTTGCACGCATCGAGGCTGATCCTGTTCTCAGGCCTCCTAAAATCCTGCGCGTCAGTTCACATTTTCAGGGCGAGGCCATTGAGGCGCGTGAGGTGCTGCGTCTCCAGAGTGTCTCGAAAAGTTGGGGTGAACGTCGAGTGTTAGATAGCGTCGAACTGACAGTGGCCCCACATGCTCGTATCATGTTGATCGGACCGAATGGAGCGGGTAAGTCGACCCTGTTAAAGCTTATCATGGATCAGGAACAGCCCGATAGCGGCGAAATCCAGATCGCGCCTGGTGCCCGTATCGGCTACCTGCCACAGAATCCTGAGGATCTGAACCCGGCGAAAACCGTACTGGAAACCTATCGTTATGGTCAGGTAGGGTATGAAGGTGAGTTCGTGAGCCGTTTAATTGGCTATGGACTTTTTCGCCTGGAGGATATGGATAAGACCGTGAGGCAGCTCAGCCTGGGTCAGCAGCGCAAGTTGGAGATTGCCTGCTTGATGGCTCAGGCACCGAATGTTCTGCTGTTGGATGAGCCGACCAACTATATCAGCCTGGATGTACTGGCCGCTTTTGAGGCTGCTATCCTCAATTTTCCCGGTCCCGTGCTGGCTATCTCGCATGATCGCTGGTTCATCCAGCGTTTTGGAGGCACACTCTGGGAACTGGACCAGGGACGATTGACGAAACGCGAAAAACGCGAAATAGGGTAGGAACCTGATTGATGCGATTTAAATAATGTGGATACCCAGATCATGAATCAAACACCAATTAGGGTAGGGAAGCCATTCATTATTCCGTGCTCACCCAATTGCATCGGGGAAGGATCATTGTGGTAGGGAAGCCATTCATTATTCCGTGCCCGATGACAAGCCATTCCGTGGCCGATGAGAGGCCGATGCAGCGCGATGGCATCGCCCGGAATAATGAATGGCTTCCCTACCACAATGCTATTTTTACACACTACAGGTATCCGGATTTATGTGTTCGTTGGACATCACCACCTAGAAAGGGGTGATGCCATATCCATACGGGAAGAGCGCTCCCTTGCAGCCATTGTTATGATTGCAGGGTTCCTGTGTTACCGAATTGGGCCACGTGTAGGTTAGTTTGCCCCGGAAGCCGTAATCACCAAACAACACGTCGGTGATGCCTCTGCCCTCCGTGGAGCCGGTCCAGGCCGCGACGAATGCCGTGGATTTGCTCAACTGCGTGTTGATGATCATTGGACGGCCTGAGAATAACAACACGATACACTTTGTGACCCGACTACAAACATCCGAGACTTCGGTTGCGTCAGTAGAGCTGAGCGCCAGGGTATTGGTATCGCCACTGCCTTCAGCATACGGTGTTTCCCCAACCGCGACGATCCCGACATCCCCTTTGTAATTGCCCTTTGTATTCGTACCGACAAAGTTCAATTTCACCGAGGAGGATAGCCCCGCTTGCTGGATAGCCTGCCAGAGCGTGGTACCAACGGTGGTCGTACCGCTTCCTCCCTGCCAGGTGATTGACCAGCCGCCCAACTGATAGCCCAGGTTGTTTGCATGGTCGCCTCCGACCACCAGGGTATAGCTCTTGGTTTTAGATAAGGGCAGTACCGCTTGATTCTTCAATAGCACCAGGGACTCTCGCTCCGCTTGCCGTGCGACTGCACGATGGGCGGCTGATCCCACATTGGGCGTATAGCTGCGATTTGTCTTGGGCTGTGTAAACAGGCCATCCGCGAACTTCGCGGTCAAGATGCGGGTAACGGCATCATTGATGCGGGACATTGGAATGTTCCCGGCCTTGATCTCCGTATCGAGGGTACTGATAAAGGTTTTGTATGCATCGGGGACCATCACCATATCGATACCAGCGTTAATGGCGGTGCGCACATCATAGTTGTAGTTCGATGAAATCTGGTCGATGGCCTGCCAATCCGAGACGACGAAGCCCTTGAAATTCAGGTTGGGCGTGCCGGAACTGTCTGTTCCTGTGCCTTTCAGTTTCGTCGAGATCAGGTACTGGTTGGCGTGATCTTTGAGTCCATTCCAACTACTGTAGGAGATCATAACTGAGCCGACCTTGTTTGAGACGGCGGCCTGGTATGGTGGCAGGTCGATAGTATCTAGTTGCTGCTCGGAGACCTGGTCATTGCCCTCATTGAGGTAAGGGGACCCGGTGCCGAAGGCGGTGTGGCCGTCGCCGATAAAGTGTTTGGCCGTTGCTAGAATATTGTTTGGTCCCAATGCGCCATTTGGTCCCTGGAAGCCAGTGATGGCAGCGGAGCCGTCGGTCGCGTTATCAGAGGGAACCTCACTATAGCCCTCGTATGTGCGCCCCCAGCGAATATCCTGTGGGGTGCAGACACACGGCGCAAACGTCCAGCGCACGCCTGAACCCAGTACCTCATCGCGTGTGACCTGCTCTACCTGCGTGATGAGTTGTGGATCATGCATGGCTCCCAATCCGATATTATGTGGAAAGAGGGTGGCCCCATAGACATTGTTATGTCCGTGAACCGCATCGGCACCGTAGATGAGCGGAATGCCTAAGCGTGTCTGGAGCGCGTAGTTCTGGAAGTTGTCCACCATGTCGGCCCACTGTGTAGCGGAGCCGCCCGATTGGCCGTTTGGACCGCCACCACCACCGCTCAATATCGACCCGATGAAGTACGTTTTAACGTCGCTAATGGAGTTGCCCGCCTGCGTGAATGCGTTATTTTCCACCTGGGTCATCTGCCCCTCTTTTTCCGGGAGCGTCATTTTGGAAACGCAATCGGCGGGCGAAGAGCAGCCAGGAGCCAGAGCTACCGATGATTGTGTGAGGCGAGCGCTTGCTCCATGGGCGGCGGGTAAGATGTATTGCCATGTGAGAAAGATCACAAGTAAAGGTAGCACGGCTGAGGCAATGCGTGTTGTGCGGCGCATACCGCGAAATTTCTGCAAGAAGCGTTTATCAGGAAACATCCCTGTTATCCTTTCCTTTGGGTGCTAATCGTTGCCAGGAAATTATATAGTAACATTATACAATACTATTAACGATATCATAACATGACAAGGGTTCGTGCAGGTGCGGCTCAGATTTTCGCATCGGGACCACCAACACTGTAGGGAAGCCATTCATTATTCCGTGGCCCCATCAACATCGTAGAGGCTAATTTCCAGAGCCAGGTTCTAATGAAACAGCTACTGGAGATCCCAAAAGCGCGTCAATTCCACTCGCTACAAGCGATTTCGTGCTGCATTCCAGAAGCTCATTATACCGCTCCTGGGAGATGATTTTGAGTGCGGCAAGAATAATACTGGCTTCCTGCTCTAGCAATTTCTTGTCCCCCATGTGTTTTCTTATATAGGCGAAAACATAGGCAACAAAGCGTCTCTCGGCCTGAGTATTTGTCGCTTGAATCCGTGCGTAATCCACAATGGATGGATGCAATTGGTAGCGATCTTCTTCATTGCATTCTATTAATCCTGCATCGATCAAGCGATCAAGCGCGTCTCTTGAGGTTGCTGTGACGGCGAGCGCGGCCTCTTCAGAAAATGTGGCAGGTTTGGCAGGAAACACGGATAGCGCGTAGAGCGCCTGCCGAGAAGACGTATCTAACAGCGTTTCACTCATACTAATAATTGTCTGCACATTGAGGGGCATGTCGGTGGGTATGTTCTGATCGTAGCCAGTTCTCGCCTGCGGTTGTATCAGCCACATGCGTGCTTCAGGCCGTTGGAGTTGCATGAGCGCATGCTGAATGCGCCGTTGTTGCCGATGGCGTACATGTATAAGCAGGTAGTTGCCGATCAATGTCAGGATGAGGGGTAGCCCTCCGGCAGCCAGTGCAAGCTGCGAAAGCACTGGACGCTCTTGCTCAATCAGAACAGGGATCATTTGCCCCAGGAGCTGCATGCTTGTATCGATCGTTAGTTCGGGCACATGAATAGCTTGTTTTCCGGCAAAACGTGTCGCGACTTCCGGAACACGTGTGGTAAGGAGATACGCACAACGGGGGTTGCCAATCATGAAAGTGAGAGCATCCTCAATATGCCAGAAATCGTCAAGAACGAAAAGGATCTGACGCGCTCCAATGGCCTGACGTAGCGCCTGGATCCAGGCTGTGCAGCCTTGCAAGTTTGCAGCATCTGACGCCTTGATGCCTAAGAGATTGCCCCAACGCTGCAAATGCGTAGACAGATCGGGTTGAGGCCCAAGCGTGGCCCAGAGCACGCCATCCGAAAAATGCTCCTGTACCTCAGTATCTGTCACGATCTCTCTCGTAAGTGCCGTCTTACCAACTCCAGGTAACCCATTGATGCCAATGAATATATCATTCTTGTCAGAGCAGAGTTCGCGCTTGATCTGTGCTAGAAGCAGATCGCGCCCGATGAGAGTGGGAGCGCCGGGTTGTCGCACTGGAATAGTGGGATCTATGATAGATGTGGGTGCAGGTGTCTGTGTCTCTTCAGGCATTACCTGGGATACGAATATATGCAGTCCAAGCTCTTCATACTTTTTGTCGAAGATGGAGCTTAGTTTCTTGCGATAGGCTGGCCCTGGACGAGCTGTGCCATTTTCCCAACGGCTGATCATAAATGGCTGAGGAACCCCGATTAAATCGGCCAGCTCTTTTTGTGACCATCCTCGCTCTTGTCGTGCTTTGCGCAGAAGCATGTTAGGTGATGACTTAATCGCTTTTTTGACAGGCAAAGTGAAAGTCCCCTTCTTCTGTATGTATGCTTTGTGTATTTCCCTCTAGCGGCAATTAGCGATCCAGCCACAGGCCGAGATTGAGCTCACGTGCTCGCTGGTACACCCTGGCGGCTAATGCAATATCTTCAATCGCCATGCCAAAGGGATTGACGAGAATGATATCCCGCATGCTCCGGCGTCCTATCCTGGTACCAACCACAATGTCGGCTAACTCTGCATCAATGCGACGGCAGGGCTGATCCTGGGTTGTCACCTTCTCATCTGGTCCAACGACCTGTCCGGCCCGGTACATACGGCCAATCAGTCGCCGTGGATCGTTCTTAACAAGCATCCAATCATCGACAATAACACTGTCTGCCTTGAGTACAACTTCTGGCAATGGATCATCGAGTGAAACGTTAACGAGGATAGCACCAGGTTGTAACCATGCCAGTGGAATATAGCCTTCAGTTGTAGTTGTTGCCGCGATGATGAGTTGTGCCGGGCGTATTGCCTCCTCTGGTGAACCGACAATCCGGAGTTCTATCTCGGCCTCCTGCAGCGTTGCAGCAAAGGTAGCATGGAGTGCGGCACTTCTCTCCGCTGAGAGGTCAAAAAGCGTAATATGGCGTAAGTGAGGGTAGTGCTGTTGTTGCTCTTTGATGAGTAGGGCGATATGGGCCTGTGCCAGGATGCCTGCACCGATGATGCCAACACACTCCAGTTCAGGACCTCTCAGCTTCTGGCTGGCCAGCAAAGAGACGCTGGCGGTCCGCAGGCTGGAGATATGCGCGCCTTCCATGATACAAAAGGTGCGTGCGGTAATGGGATCATGCAGCAGGGTCAGGCCACTGGCACGTGGGTAGCCACGTTTATAGTTGTCAATGTTGCCATTGATAATCTTTGTGCCAACGCAATTGATGGTGCCACCAACGTAGCCGGGCATATTGAGACTGCGTACGCTTTCCCCCAGTTCATTTTGCCAGCCCAGATACGCTTCATCTGGTAGGATGGTCTGGCCTGTACTGCGTAAGAGAAACATTTCGTGGAGTATGTCGATACTATCAATCTGCTGGCAAATTTGCGCAACGTCTCGGTGCGTTAGATATAAGAGATGATTGGTTTCATACATGCTTGATTCTTCAACCTCTATCTAATATAGGAAGGAAGTGAGAAATCAATTCCTTCACCATCATGTTTTAGCAAAAGCAGGCCATCCGACGAAACTATACAGCGTATTGACGGAGAATGGAATGACATTTCAATGACATTTTCGTGATGTTTTCGTGACGTAAAGGCCAGATGCTCATTATTTTGCCTGTATTAGAGTAGGAATGTGCAGCGTTTACTCCTATTTTTTTGCCCAGGCGTTGCCTGATCCAATTTTTATGGTATTCTTTGATCAGGTCCAAATTATTGGATTTAGAGAATATTTTGCATGTTTTTATTTCATCGATAGAGAGAATTCTTTCTGGCTCTGATTTATTTAGGAAGAGGAATGGTTCGTATTTTCTTTAAAGCACATATGTAAAATCCTCAGCATATTCTTTTATAAATACTAAATTGTGCTGACAAATGAGAGGGGACATGAGTCATAACAAAGGTATAAAGTCGATCCATAATAATCAATTGCGGCAAGAGCGTGAAAAGCGAGGCTGGTCTCGTGCATATGTAGCGGAGCAAATTGAAGTCGATGTCGCATCGGTAGGACGTTGGGAGCGAGGGGAACGTTTACCTCATCCTCATCATCGGCAGAAATTGTGTGAGTTGCTTGAAAAGAGCGCGTTAGATCTGGGCTTACTCTCAGAGTTGGCGGCGGTGTACGATGATGTACCCCCTGCTCCTGACCTTCAGGGGCAGGGGGTCTTGTTAGATGAGAAAGATACAACGCACCCTTTAACAAAAGAGCAGCCTGTATCCATCTCTCAATCAGGTGAAGTTCCTTCTGTATCTTTAGAAGCACTTTCTGTAGAAGATGGCGTATCGGCAAGTAAAGCGCTTACTTTAATGAGCCAGCAGAATCGTGAGAAGATGCTCAGGAAAATGCATGCTTTTTGGATTGATGGCGTGTTAGAGCAGTCTTTGCGTGCCACGGGTCCTATTCCTTTAGAGCTGAAAGAGCAATACGATGCAGTGACTGATCCCTGGGTGGTGACATTGCAACGGACTGAAGTGCCCTCCTGTTCTTTACCTTCCTATACTCATATTGGTCAGACCTATGATGAGGCCAATGGAGAACTGCTTATTTTAGGTGAACCTGGCTCCGGCAAGACCACTCTTTTGCTGGAACTGGCCCGTATTCTGCTCGAACGGGCAACTCGCAAGGGGACCCATCCTATTCCTCTGGTGTTTAATCTGGCATCGTGGGCTATAAAGCGGCAGCCTCTTAGCGATTGGCTGATTGAGGAACTACGCAGCAAATACCAGGTGCCCCGTAAACTGGCCCAGACCTGGGTGCAGATGGAACAGATTCTGCCGCTATTAGATGGCCTGGACGAAGTAATCGTCTCTGCACGCAGTGCATGCATCGAAGCTATAAATGCATATCGGCAGGAGCATGGCTTGCAACCTATGGTGGTCTGCTCACGCTTAAGCGACTATTTTATGCAGAGTTCGCGCCTGTTGTTGCGCCGTGCTGTGACGGTGCAGCATCTGAGCATTGCAAGGGTTGAAGAGTATCTTGTGCATGCTGGCAATGAGCTTGCAGCTTTACACCGCACCTTGCAAGAGGACCCAATGCTATTGGAACTGGCAACCAGTCCTTTATTGCTCAATATATTGGCCTTGACCTATCAAAACAGAACGGTTGATATGCTTTCGGAGCCGCTCTCTCTGGAAAGCCGCCGCAACGAAGTCTTTGCAAATTATGTTGGGCGTATGCTTACACGCCGGAAGAGTTATTATACGGCGGAGCGTACCCTTCACTGGCTCTCCTGGCTTGCCAGGCAGCAGGTGCAAAAGCAGCAGACTGAGTTTTATATTGAGAGGATGCAGCCCAGTTGGATTGCAGGTCCAGTCGCCTTGCGCTGGTACTGTGGCATACTCGTGGGCCTGCTTGTAGGGCTGCTCGGAAGCCTGACAGGGATGCTTGCCGATGTCTCCCTTTATGAAGTTGTCCACAAGCGGCTGTTTGAAATTTTTGCGCATACACCAGTCTCAAATTTGCAGTGTGCTGACACGTTGCCGCTATTTGATACCATGCCAGAAACTATTGCTTCTCTTTTTTCTCTGCCGGTTGTGGGGCTGCTCTTTGGAATAGGCTTTGGGATCTCAGGTGGGTTATTAGGTGGATTACTGAGTGGGAGGAGTGCACACCTCCAGCCTGTTGAGAAAAGGACCTGGGTCTCTCGCTTCTCTCGCTATATATGTGCTTTGTTATTAGGAATGGTATGTGGATCGATCTTCTTGTGGATCAATCTCCTCTGGGTACCTTGCCCCTTTGATTCCACATTCTATAATCAGGTTGCCGAGGAACTTGTGTATGGTGTGTGCGGTGTGTTTGTAGGAGGGTTTGTGGGTCTTCTGGCCGGGGACCTGTTTGGGCGGAGAAAATATCATATTCAACTAACGGAGGCGCTCGTCTGGACGCGCGTGCCGGGGCGACGCCAGTTCATTTCATCGCTTCTGGGGGGGAGCCTTGGGCTTCTCATCGCAGGGGGAACGGAACTGATAAGTGAAATCTATCTCCGCTTTTCTTCCTGGGAAAGCTATCTCCTGATCAGTGCTTTGATCGGTGGACTGCTGGGGGCGCTCATCGGAAAAGGTCTTGGGGGGTTCTCACGACACAAGCTGGAGAAATATGCTCTGGTGAAGCCCAATGAAGGTATTCGCCGCTCGCTGCGCAATGGGGTGATTATCGGCTTCCCCGTTGGCATGGCTCTCTCCTGTTTCACGCTTGGACTTATCCTATGGCTGGATCCTACTCATATTTCAGATGGGCTATTGTGGAGTTTTCCTCTTGGCCAGATCGTCACAATCATTCTCGTTCTTCTGAATGGAGGATATGCCTGTTTGCAGCATGCTGTTTTGCGGCTCGTGTTGCGCGTCCAGGGGAATATTCCCTGGAACTATGCGCGCTTTCTGGATGAGGCGGCATCGCGAATGTTGCTGCGCAAAGTTGGAGGTGGCTATATTTTTATCCATCGGTTGCTCCTCGAATACTTCGCTTCATCTGATACAGACTCCCATGAGAAGTACCACCCGTCAAAGGCACGGTACAGGAAAAAAGAGGCTTCCAACAGAATATTTTAGGTACAAGAAAATAAGAGAGCGATAAAACGAACTTTTACCGGCTTTTAAAGTAAAGTGTCTGGTAAGTGTCCTGGCAACCAGACTCTTTTCCTGGTAATCTCTATGCATTCAGAGATGCTATAGAGATTACCAAGAAAAGGGACCTGGTGCTTTCCCCCAAGCCGAGATCACCTGCCTGAATCAGTAACTATTCAGGTAGCCTTTTGCGGACTCTTCAGCGCCTACGGCGCTTCACAAGC
>JACDAE010000441.1 GCA_013695595.1 Ktedonobacteraceae bacterium
GCGCACCAATGAGGTCCGCATGCAGGCTATAGCGACACTTGACACAAGAGAACAGCAAGCCTTTGCCCGGCCTATTCTCGTCGGCAATATGCCCACATTTGGGGCATCCCTTCGAGGTGTAGTCGGCGTCAACACGCACCACCATACTACCAGAAAGAACGGCTTTATACGCAAGCATGGAGTGCAACTCAGCAAAAGACCACTGCGAATACACGCGGTTGCTCTTGCGTCGTTTGCACGAAACGCGCTCGGTTCCTTTTCCGTTCTTCTTCTTGCGGTGGGTGCGTCGTTTGGTTCGTTCTCGAATATGGGTCAACTGTTCTATCCCAATCAAGGCATGTGGATTCTGCTCAACAATGCGTTTGGAGATCGTGTTTTTGAAAGCAGAAGAAGTGAAAAATGTACTATTGACAATAACGGGATACCCTGCCTTGCGAGGCAGTCTTTCTTTCCTCCACGACCGTTGAAACGGCGTGGTTTCCAGAAAGGAACGTTTTATGAAATCTGTGGTGTATTATTATGGTGTAGGGGCGCGTGCCCACCACACATGCAATTTCCACACATATGGCAATGTTATGATGTAGGGGAGCCATTTATTATCCCATGCCCACCATATTACACCACATACGATGCCAACTACATTAGTTCCCCAACGTAGCTACCAGGATTGCCTTAATCGTATGTAAGCGGTTCTCAGCCTGGTCAAAAACGACGGATGCCCGCGATTCAAAGACCTCGTCGCTTACTTCTAGCTCGTTCAAGCCATACTGTTCGCTGAGCTGCTTCCCAAGGCGGGTACCTGTGTTATGAAGTGCAGGCAAACAATGCAAAAACTTGGTGTTAGGATTACCCGTCAGTGCCATCAACTGGCTGTTCACCTGGTAGGGCAGCATCTGCTGAATGCGCTCACGCCATAGTTCTACCGGCTCACCCATCGAAACCCAGACATCGGTATAGAGAAAATCGCAGCCTTTGACGGCTGCGGCTGCATCATCGGTGACTGTAATACGCGCCCCCGTCTCTTGCGCCACAGCACGCACCTGATCGAGGCGTTCTTGCTGAGGCCACGAAGCCTTAGGGCCTGCCAGACGAATATCCATCCCCATCTTTGCGGCACCAATCAGCAACGAATCGCCCATATTATAGCCAACCGCACCCAGAAAACAGAAGGAGAGATCCTCTAATGGCTTGTGCGAATGCTCTTGCATCGTCAGAAAATCGGCCAGCACCTGCGTCGGATGCGCCTCGTTGGTAAGACCATTCCACACGGGTACACCTGCATAGCGGGCCAATTCTTCGACATCATCCTGCGCGAACCCGCGAAACTCGATGCCATCATACATCCTCCCAAAAACACGGGCGGTATCCTTGATCGTCTCCGTCGAGCCGAGATGGGAACCAGTCGGACCCATGTAGGTCACATACGCCCCCTGATCAGATGCGGCCACCTCAAAACCACTGCGTGTACGTGTCGAGTCCTTCTCAAAAATAAGGACGATCTGCTTGCCCTTCAGGCGGGGAACCTCCGTCCCTGCATACTTAGCCGCCTTCAATTCGGCGGACAACTGCAAGAGAAACCCAATCTCCTCTGGCCCAAAATCATCGAGTTTGAGAAAATGCCTGCGTTTCAGGTTGAATGCCATGAATTCTACTCCTTCGCGGTCAGGTCCATTTGATGGTCTTTTTTGTCGATTACATCGGGTCGCGCAGGTTCGAGATAGAGATCCATTCTGCAATATCAAGACAGTGAGGCCAGAGCAGCCAGCCGCAAGACCCATTTCTATTGTGCTACACTATAGAAAAAAAGACAAGGAGTCTCTCCCATGTTCAGACTGGATCACAAAATTGCGCTGGTAACCGGAGCTGGTTCGGGCATTGGTAAAGAAATTGCGCTACTCTACGCACGCCAGGGCGCACATGTCATCGTCGCCGACATCAGAGAGGAGGCCGCTGCTCAATCGGTCACCGAGATCGTCGCGCAAGGTGGCAAAGCACAGCCACTCGCCCTTGATGTCTCAAACGAAGAGCATGTGCGCACCACCTTTGCCCAGGTCTCACAGGAACATGGACGCTTCGATATCCTGGTCAATAATGCCGGCATCAGTCACGTCGGCAATATTCTGGAGACGAGCCTCGACGACTGGGAACGCGTAATGAGCGTGAATGCACGCGGCGTCTTCCTCTGCTCAAAGTATGCAGTAACACAGATGGTGGCACAGAATCCACAGGGTGGCATCCTCGTCAACATCGCGTCGACCGCAGGCATGATCGCCATCGACCGCCGCTTCCCCTATGGTGCCAGTAAGGGCGCAGTGATGAGTATGACACGCTCCATCGCCATCGACTTTGTGAAGCAGGGCATTCGCGCCAACGCTATCTGCCCCGGCACCGTCCATACTCCCTTTGTCGAAGGCTATCTCGAACGCAACTTTGCCGATAGGAAAGATGAGGTCCGTAAAGAGCTCGACGAGCGCCAGCCCCTCGGACGCATGGGACGCCCGGAAGAGATCGCCAGCGCCGCCCTGTACCTTGCTTCAGATGAAGCCGCCTTCGTGACTGGCTCGATGCTGGTTATTGATGGTGGTTGGACGGCAAAGTAAGTCCTCCAAAGACTTGCAACGCATGTCCTTCTCGGATGATCAATGCACCCGCTCTATCTGGCGCAATACTGACATGTATCCCCTCATCAAGAACAATTTCCTGAGGGGTACTTGTCTCTGATACCACAAGAACAAGATGCCCGTCTGTCATCGGTTGCCTGACCACCAATAATGGGCTATTCCCACATTGGCCCTGCTGAACATGCTTGAGCACACGACCATACACCTCGTGCGTGGCATCAGACGTATCGGCCATTTCAAGCGGCAGCCCACTCCATAGTAGTTTGCCCTTACCATACGAGCGAACACGTACCTGATTGTGCGCCTTCTTCACATATCCTATCTTCTCGTGCCCAAACGTTACGACTGGCCCATCCTCCACAGTCTCGTACCGCGAGATGGACGTGGATCGCTCTTGCATCTCTACCAGGCCCTCTATCCCCACATCAAAGGGCAGATTATGACTATCACGCCCCAGAATGCCGCTCACCAATAATGTCCCACCCTCCGCAACATACTGGCGAAGATGCTGCCATGCCTGCACATCAAATAACTGTAACGATGGTACAATGACCGTCTGTGGCCGTTCTTTGAGCTTCATCAGCTCACCAAGCTGGTATTCACTGATCAACTGGGGCACAATGCCAAAATCATAACCCAATACCCGTACGGCCTGGCGCGTCCCCTCAACAGCCAGTTCGGGGCGTGCAAACCACTGCGAATATGGAATGACCACCCACACATCCTGCTCCGTATCGACTCTGCGTTGCGCAACGGCCTGCATCAAGCGGCTGAACTCACGCATAACCGCCAGCTCAGGTTTCGCACTCCCATCCTGGCGCACCAGGCCAATGCTGTTCTCGTTATCGCTGATCATGTACCCATTTGTGTGCCAGAGCCATTGGACCAGGCCAGCTCCACGCGCCACCAATCCGGTGATCAATTTACGCTCAAGCAGGTGGGCATTCTCTGCCTCGCTGCGCCATGGACGCCCATCCACATCGCGCACCAGCATCACGCCCGTTTCCTGAATCAGGTTTGGCACCGACAGTGTCTTGTCGAGCAACATATCCCACAGGAGATCATCGTTATTCCACCAGGGATGTGTGGTCGTGTAATCTACAACGGGCGCATAAAACTGGGGTGCAATACGCACCCCCGCCTCATCCTGTCCCACGCCCACCAGCGTCTGACTCCCCGCCTCACGAATAACACGGTACATCCGTTGTGCCCAGCGGCTGAATGCCTCTTGCGTAAAATGGGTATAATCGGCTGCCTTCAACTTGCGATGTGAGTCGTTCGCGCCCGGCACCGTCTGATAATCTTTTGTCTCTGGCAGCGTCACCTGGCTCCATTCCGAGAAATCGGCGGGCGTCTGATACCAGCGCAATTGAAGTTCGGAAAGGGTGTAACGCTGCGCCAGCCAACGCTGGAACGCCGCCAGTTCCAGGCGGTTATAGTGTGGCAACGGTCGTTTTGCAAACGCATTGGCTGGATCGCCCAGACTTGGCTCATTGATAAGATCCCACGAAACCAGCTCAACCTGGGCATAACGATGTACAATGGCTGCCACAAAATCTTCCTGCGCCTGGAGAGAACGTGGATCATGCCAGGGATCTTCTCCATCAAAGAGCGGTGGATAAAACGCAAAGAAGGTAAAGATAACCTGTATGTTATAGCTACAGGCCGTCATCACAAAGGCATCCAATGCGCGTAGCATGCCCTCGCTCAGCACACCCGCCACAGGCATCATATCATCCCACCCGGTCCAGATACCCGTGCGGATCAAGTTCAGACCAGCGGCCTTCATCTCGGCAAAATCATGGTCCCAGCGCGCTGGATTGGGCAACAACAGAAATTTACGCTGCACCTGACTATCCATGTACGTTGTTCCAACGATAGGAAAAACCTGCTCGTCTTGATAAAAATGGTTGCGCCCTGCGGTCAGGCGCGTTGTGCGTACACGCTCCACTAATGCTGCATCCCACAGCCAGAAGCCACTCTCCTGCATCATCTCTGGCCCATACAATGCTTGGTAGCGCATCTCGATCCGGTACAGACCCACCTCTGAGAGCGTAGGAAGCGTGATGCGTTCCTCATAATGAGCGGTAGAAGCTGGTACTGTGAGCGTTGTGGTAGAGATCTCCTCCCCTTGCACGTCGCGCACTGTAATCTGAGCCGTGCAGGATTGTTGAACAGCACCCGCAACGATCAACGCTGGTGCTTCGCCTGGTTGATAACAGGCCAATACAGGACGCACATCAAGGCCCTGCACACCTGCGAGTACCAGACTGATGAGATCTTGCATGATCTCAGCATTATCCAACCAATCTTGCTCGGTCGCCGGCTGCCATGCAGAAATAAGCCAGCGT
>JACDAE010000456.1 GCA_013695595.1 Ktedonobacteraceae bacterium
GTGTATTGAGGCGCAGCAGCGAAAGATATACGAACCTGATACGCATCAAAAAGACGCATATTGCCCGCATAAACCTCGATTGGGAGAACATTCCTCCTGTCGAAGAAGAGCGCGAGAAGGATCATCCGTTTGAAAATGATCTGCAAATCAGTGGGCTCTATTCGTTGCACCAGCTTATCAATACCTGCTATTCAGATCAGGGGCGGGCGCGTTTACGCCAATGGCTGCTGAACCGCGTACCGGGCCCGGCGGCTACCCGTGCTCGTCAGGCGGCTGTACGCGAATTGACGCCGCTGGTGAGTTTTCGCGATAAGTTGCAAGTCTACTCACAACGTACCATCCTGGATGTCAATAAACAAAACGATCAAGAAGCCGTACTGCTCTGGCTGGATCTGCCCCTCGGACGCAAGCCACCCCTGTTCTTCCTGGTGATCTCAAGCATCTTCTCCGTGCTGGTGATCAGTCTGTTTGTGTTGTTGCTCTATAGTGTTGTACCTCTGACCTATGTGCTGATCGCCTTTGGCGTCTCGCTGCTCTGGACCGTTCCGATGATGCGCTATCGTTCGCGCCTATTCCTGGATAGCTCCTTGATGGCGACCATCTTTAAACAGCAGCACTCCGTCTTTTCATTTATCGAAAACTATCCAACGGCAAATAATCCACAGTTGCAAAAAGTATGTGAGCCATTTCAGAGTGCCGATGCCTCGCCGTCGAAGATCATGAAGCGCCTGTCCCGCATTGCACAGTATGCTAGATTGACACAGAGTCAGGTCATAACCCAATCGATGGCGGCAACCGGAGCAGGAACGAGCCAGGGGATCGCGACCATCTTTAATCTGATTGTGCCGTGGGATCTCTTCCTCTCCTATTTTCTTGCCCAATGCAAAGAGGCAGCCCAGAAAAATCTACCTGCGTGGCTGGATTCCTGGTATGAACTGGAAGCTCTGTCTTCATTAGCCACCTTTGCCTACTTGAATCCTGATTATGTCTTGCCAGAACTGCCAACGGGCAACGAGCAGGGAAATACGCCAGCATTGAGCGCGACCCGGTTGGGGCATCCCCTGATACCCGATGAGGACCGTATCGTCAATAACGTGACTATCGAGCATCCAAACGACATTATGTTGATTACTGGCTCAAATATGGCGGGTAAGAGCACCTTTTTGCGCACTATGGGGATTAACCTCTGCCTGGCGTATGCGGGTGGCGTCGTCTGTGCTACCTCTTTGCAGACAGGATTTTACGAGATCGATTGTTGTATTAGCGTCTCGGATTCGCTGGCGGACGGCTATTCCTACTTTTATGCCGAAGTGAGGCGTCTCAGGTTTATTCTCGACCGTGTGCGTAGGAAGACGCCCTATCCCGTTTTTGCGCTCATCGATGAGATTTTCAAAGGCACTAATAATCGCGAACGTCTGATCGGAAGTCATGCCTACATCTATGCGTTGGCACAGGCAGCCTGCCTGGGCGCGATCTCGACGCACGATCTGGAGTTGGTCACGTTATCCGATGAATTGCCACAGATCCAGAACTATCATTTCCGTGATGATGTGGTCAAGGGTGCTATGGTCTTCGATTATACGTTGTATCATGGCCCGTGTCCGACGACGAATGCGTTGAAGATTATGCAAAAAGAGGGCCTGCCGATTACGTGGAAACAGATTGTGAAGCCAGAAGTTGCGCCTGTAAGCAAGGTAGATAGCTAGTTTCAGTATCCTCAAGCGGGTCGAGAAGAAATAGTAGCTCCATCTGCCTCCAACGAGGAAAGTATACCTTTCAAACCCGAAGAGGGCAAGTGGAAATGTACCAGGGCATGATATATGCTCAGAGCATATATCATGACACAGCCTATGCTCGTAGCATTGTTCTACCCTTCTATATATAACTTTATCACGGTACGATAGAGCCATAAGAGTTTAATCGTCACTTTATGTGGATATGTGGCGAGGAAAGAAGGCTCATATGGCGCTCGTCTATCAGATCGAAAACCTCACCAAAATCTATAAAGGCTCGGACAAGAAGGCCAACGAGGAGATTTCCCTCACGATCAATGAGGGTGAAATCTTTGGGCTACTGGGACCCAATGGAGCGGGGAAGTAGAGCATAGGGTTGCTTCGCTTGCTTGTAGGGCTTGCTTTCTGCTCACATTATAGTCTATACTAATGGAAGAGAAATACTCTCAGTCCCATATGTTCTACGAAAACATGGTGTTCTTATGAAGGAAACAGACATTCCTGGCAAGCGAAGAGGCCGATACATTCCGAAATTCTACGTATTTCGTGGCTTCCACCTGTCCACTTGCTATCCCTGAGTACACCTCCCCCTGCCCATCATCTTCACGTGTAGCCGCTGAAACGGTGGTTTTCGCATACGCACATCCTTATTACAAGTACTTTCCCACTTTTCAGCATAGTCTTTTTCTATAGCAAGCTTTCTTAGTTTTTTAATTCGCTTGTCCATTTGGATAAGCCGCTATTCCCACAAGCATATAACAGAGAAGAGAACGTTCAATCTTTTCAGGTGCTTCACCAGTTTATGCGGTCTGGTCGGGGATAGGTCGCTTCATTTCCGCAATAGCAGAAAGGCTTTTTATGAGTGCCGATGGATTACGCAAGGCTCTAGACGATTCCCGCCGTTACCTGGATGTTGTGCACAAACAACAGCTAGGCAAGAGCGAAGCCGAGTGGTTGGTTGAGACCACCGTCAGCAATTTTGCACAGTATTATAATAGCGGCTTTATCGAATATCGTAAATCGGTCGCAGAGGCTGGTGATTTCGCGGCGGTGGAATGGACGGGACGCGGAGCCACCTTTAAAGATGTGCTCGGTCGCGAATATATCGACTGCCTCGGAGGATTTGGGGTGTTCAATCTGGGCTGGGCACACCCGAAAGTCGTCGGAGCCGTACAGGCACAATTAGAGAAAAGTCCTTTGCCAACGCAAGAACTGCTCGACCCATTGCGCGGTATGCTTGCTCATTTGATGGCAGAGATTACGCCCGGTGATATTCAGTATAGTTTCTTTGTGAATAGTGGTGCTGAGGCGGTTGAAGGGGCCATGAAGCTAGCCAAACTCTACACACGCAAGAGCGGCTTTATTGCCTCCGTACGCGGTTTTCATGGTAAGACTGCAGGCGCATTATCACTGACCGGTAAAGCGATGTTCCGGCGTCCCGCACTCCCATTGCACGATAATATCTTCCATGTGCCTTATGGAGATGCCGATGCCGTTGAGCAGCAGTTGAGTATTGCACGCGAGGTTGGCAACGATATTGCAGCCGTCGTCATGGAGCCAGTGCAGGGCGAGGCTGGTGCCATTGTGCCACCAGACGATTTCTGGCCGCGCTTACGTCAGATGTGTGATGCATACGAAGTTCTGTTGATTGCCGACGAGGTGCAGACGGGCATGGGCCGCACGGGCAAATGGTGGGGCGTCGATCATTGGGGCGTAGCACCCGACATTATAACATCCGCAAAAGCACTCGGTGGTGGCGTGATGCCCATCGGAGCATTTATGTCCACACCAAAGATCTGGAGCGTGATGAATAGTAACCCCTTTATTCATACCTCTACGACGGGTGGCAATCCCCTTGCCTGTGCCGCCGCGATTGCCGCTATTAATGTCACCCTGGAAGAAGGGATCGTCGAGCAGGCTGCTGAGAAGGGCGAGTACTTTATCAAGCAACTGAAAGACATTGCCGCACGCCATAGCGATGTATATACTGATATCACTGGCAAGGGCCTCTTGATCGGGCAGCATTTTGTGAACGATGATATCGGGTATGCGGTTGCTTCCGGCCTCTTCAAACGTGGGGTGCTTATCTCTGGCACATTGAATAACTCGCGCGTCATTCGTGTAGAGCCGCCTCTCGTCATCACGCGTGAGGAGATCGACACCATTCTGAATCGCCTGGAAGATACGCTACAAGAATTGCACGCGACGGTTTCAACGCCTACCGTGACGGGGACAGAAGTCGCGTAGACGTAGTACACGTAAAACGGGATCTGATTGCGACCTTTAAAAATTTGTTACGGATATCCAGATTGTGGGTCAAGCACCGATAAAGGTAGGGAAGCCATTTATTATTCCGTGGGTTGCCGCCAATTCAGTCGCCCCAGAATATAAAGGTAGGGAAGCCATTTATTATTCCGTGGGTGACGGAACCGATGGACCTTCACGGAATAATAAATGGCTTCCCTACCTTATCGGTACCCTGGCTCATCGTAGCGATATCCACCATCATTTTTTAAATTGCATAATCGGGTTTCTACCGTCTTCCGGGAGGAATTATGCATATTATTGTACTCGGTGGGGCTGGAGCGATGGGACGCGTTACAGTACGCACACTGATTGAGTATGCAGATATCGAGCAGGTGACGATTGCTGACTATAACGAAGAGCGTGCCCAGGAGGTCGCGGCCTCTTTTGCCAGCAGCAAGATCCAGGTGCGACAGATCGATGTAACCAATGCGGAGCGCCTGGATCAACTTCTGCGCGGGGCCGATGTAGTCTTAAATGCGGTCGATTATGTATTTAACCTGCTCGTGCTCAAAGCCTGCATTCGTGAGCGTGTGCATTATGCGGACCTCGGCGGCCTCTTCCATATGACACGGAAAATGCTGGAACTGAATGCCGAAGTTGAGGTGGCAGGTATCACTGCCATTGCTGGGATTGGTGGCACGCCTGGCATCACCAATCTGCTTGCACGTCTGGCAGTGGATAAGCTCGATACCGTGGACACCATCAAAGTGCAGCTTGGTTGTGGTGACGCGACGCCATCGACGGCCCCTCTGGTTGCACCCTACTCTATCCGCACTATTCTCGATGAGTTTACCAAAGAGCCGCAGGTCTACCAGGACGGTGTATGGCATGCGCAACTACCGCTATCAGGTCAGGAGGAGATTGTATTCCCGGCCCCAGTTGGGCGAGCCAGCGCTATCTACTCGCTGCATTCTGAGTGTGCTTTGTTCCCCCAATCGTTCCAGGATAAAGGCATTAAGTACGCGTCGTTCAAGATCGCCTTTCCCGGTGACTTTATGACGAAGCTCAAGTTCCTGGTCGATCTTGGTTTTGGCAGCGATGAGCCGATCAACGTGCGGGGGTTGAAAGTCTCCCCCAGAGAAGTGCTTGCCAGCCTACTCGAAAGTGCGCCAGTTGAGGATGTGGAGCCGCAGGATTGTGATGTTCTACGTATCGTCGCCACAGGTAAAGCAGGTGGCGAGTCTTTAGAGATCACCAATCAGGTTGTTGTGCTCCCGTACCGCCCCTGGAGTATTGGCGCGGGTGCGCTCGATACAGGTACTCCCCTTGCAATTGCGGGTAGAATGCTTGCCAATGGTGAGATTACCCGACGTGGCGTCTCAGGTCCTGAGCTATCGATACCCACAGGTCCATTCTTTCATGAACTGGCGCGTTATGGCATGCATGTCGAGAGCGAAACACGCGTCCTGTCGTAGACTGATAGATCTATCTGGGTGTGTCGTCAACACTGCTCACACGTGGTACAATGAAAACAAATGTGTGGTGTACAGATATTCGTAGATTTTTTGGCGATATGCTACGAATATCTCCGTGAAAAGCCTATTTTGTTGCGAGCAGAATTATTTCTAGTTATCCGAAAGGGGCGATCAACGTGGCCGAATACAAATTGCTGATCGATGGCAAGTTAGTTGGAAGTAGTACAGGGAAGACCATTGAGGATATCAGCCCGGCGACTGGCGAGACGGTTGCCCTGGTGCCCGAAAGTACGCTGGATGATATGAACCGCGCCGTTGCCGCCGCTCGTACCGCGTTTAACGATGGTCGCTGGTCCGAACTGACCCATGGCGGTCGTGCCGCTATTCTTGAGAAGCTGGCCGTCCTTATTGAAGAGCATAACGAAGAGCTGGCAACCTTAGAATCGCTCGATACGGGCAAGCCGATCAAGCTGGCACGCGATAGCGATATTCCATTTTCAGCGGATAACTGGCACTTCTTTGCGGGAGCCGCTCGCCACCTGAGTGGGAGCGCGTCTAGCGAATATACGGGAGGCCATACCAGCATCATTCGTCGTGAGCCGATCGGCGTTGTGGCCTCGGTCGCCCCCTGGAATTACCCCTTTATGATGGCGGCCTGGAAGCTTGGTCCTGCGCTGGCTGCTGGCAATACCGTTATCTTCAAGCCATCGCCTGAGACGCCCCTTACTGCGCTCAAACTGGGCGAACTGGCCCTGGAGGCGGGTATTCCAGCGGGTGTGCTCAATATTCTTGCTGATGGCCCTGAAGTTGCACCCAGCCTCGTCAGCCACAAAGATGTCAATATGGTCTCGATTACCGGGAGCACGCGCAGTGGTAAATACGTCATGCGTGCCGCCTCCGACACGATCAAGCGTGTGCACCTCGAACTGGGCGGCAAGGCCCCCTTCATCGTTTTTGCCGATGCCGACATCGAAGCTGCCGCCAATGGAGCCGTTGTCGGTGGATATGTCAATTGTGGACAGGACTGTACCGCGGCGACCCGCATCTATGTGCAAGATAGCGTGTATGACGCGTTCCTGGCCTCGTTTGTTGAGAAGGTCAAGCAGATTCGCGTTGGAGATCCATCCAAAGAGAGCACCGATATGGGACCATTGATCTCAGCGAAGCAGCGCGACAACGTTGAGGGATACGTCGAGCGGGCATTGCGTGCCGGGGCCAACATCCTTGTTGGCGGCAAGCGTGCGCAGATTCCAGGTTTTGAGAAGGGCTTTTTCTTCGCTCCCACCATTATCGCGGAAGACTGCAACGATTCTGAGATTATTCAGAGCGAAGTCTTTGGTCCGGTAGTGGTTGTGAGTCGCTTTAAGACGGAAGAGGAAGTGCTGGCGAAGGCAAACGATGTTGTGTATGGGCTGGCGGCATCTGTATGGACGCGTGACATTTACAAGGCCATGCATGCCAGTAAAGTGCTCCAGTTCGGGACCGTCTGGGTAAATGATCATCTTCCCATTAGCTCCGAAATGCCGCATGGCGGGTATAAAGAGAGCGGCATTGGAAAAGATATGTCAATGTATTCTTTTGAAGAATACACGCAAGTCAAACACGTGATGATCGAACTTAGTGGAGAAGCACGTAAAGGTTGGCACTATACCATCTTTGGTGATCCTGCATAGAGTGTTTCTGTAAAAGAGTTATAGGAATATGTGTCAATGTAGCTCTCTTAACAATAGAGAGCGACCTTTGCCAGCAATTCATCCATCTCAAATGGCTTGGCTAAAAAACCGTTGATTGCAAAACCCTGAGCTTCCTTTGCAGCTCTGGGGTGGGCGGAGAGCATAAGTATAGGAATATGCCTGGTACTTTCCTGGCTTTTCAAGTGTTTAGCGATCTCTCGCCCATCCTTGCCTGAAAGCAGCATGTCTAGAACAATCAGATCAGGATGTTCTAGACGCAAAATTTCCTCGATATCCTCTCCTCTATCGGTTGTTATCACTATATAGCCTTCATCCTCCAACATGGCCTGAATAGCCTCCAGGATATCGAGATCATCATCGACGAGAACAACCTTTTTGGCGCTTTCTAACATAAATCTTTCTTTCTATTTCCTGTCATCTTGAAATGGTGCATTCCCGTTTTTGCTCAAAGGAAGCGTGAAGTTGAATGTAGAGCCTTCTCCTTTTTCACCTTCGACCCATATCCGTCCATGATGGCGCTGAATGATTTCCCGTGAGATATACAGGCCGATCCCTAAGCCAGGGAACGTTTTTTCGATGGGATCAGGCACACGATAGAAGCGTTCAAAGATGCTCTGCTGATGAGGTGCTGCGATGCCAATACCGAAATCCTGGACGCTCACTGTTACATTTTGCTGATCAATAGTCATATGCAGCACGATTTTATCCGCCTGTGGCGAATACTTTACAGCATTATTCAATATATTGAGAAGGACTTGTCCAATGCGATCTCTATCAGCATGAACGAAAACACTCGCCGAGCTTTCAAAGATGATCTGGTGTGTCAACGTTGGTGCTTGCAGGTTTTCGACGATTTCCTGAATGAGGCTCTTGAGATCAAAGTCTTCATAATGTAAAGGGAGCGTCTCTCTCTGCATTTTTGAGATTTCCAACAGATCATTGATAAGAACGCTGAGTTTTCCCAACTGTTTGTTCATGCGAGCAAGAAACTGGAGTGCCTGTCCATCGTCATGTTCTTTGAAGCGGCGTTGGAGTATCTGTGTAAAGCCTTTAAGGCTGGTAATAGGAGTTTTTAATTCGTGACTTAACAAAGCAACAAACTCATCCTTGCGCGTTTCAAACTCCTTGCGTTCGGTAATATCTACGCATGAGCCAATATAACCAAGGAATGTGTCATCGGGAGCAAAGCGAGGTGAGCCAGTATCTAAGATCCAGCGGTAGATGCCGTCCGAGCGCAGCAGACGATATTCCATTGTAAAGGGGAGATGCTGATCAAAGGCCGCAACATATTGCTCTAAACAGGATGCATAGTCGTCGGGGTGGACGCCTTCTGCCCAGCCATAGCCTTTCTCATGCTCCAGGGTACGGCCAGTGAAATCAAGCCACATCTTATTAAAATAGATACATTCTTTGCTCTGATCAGCCATCCAGATCAGGACAGGGGATGTATCAGCCAGAATGCGAAAACGGTTCTCGCTCTCTTGCAATTGTTCTTGTGCCAATTTGTTCTGTGTCGCATCTCTGGATACACCTATAAAACCAATAACCTTGCCGTGTCCATCATATAAGGGTGTCGTTTTTATGTCTACCCACACGACCTGACCATTTTTTGTGCGCCCCTTCCAGTGATTAACAAAATCGTTTCCTGCCAGAATGTGCTGAAGGTCCGTTGCCATTTGCTCCTGATCGACGTTTGGATACAATAGAGCGGGCGTTTTACCGAGCATCTCTTCAGGCTGATAACCGAATATCTGGGTGGCTCCTGTATTCCAGTAAGAAATGGTACCTTGCATGTCAGTCACTATGATACCGTCTCTTACATTTTGCAAGATATTTGCTTGAAAGAGGAGTTGATCATTAATATGCTGTTCCCAATCTTGCTTTTCGTGCGGGGCTGGAGCGTCGTGAGAACTTTGTGCTGCCAGATCTTTCTTTTCAGACATAGAAGCACTTTTCCCTCTCTAGCGGTCAGCGAATAAATCTTCTCTCTTTTCCTGACTGTCGCTCTTATAATCGCGGTGCATAGAGAAGGATGGTTGCTATTTTTTCGCTTTTGCGTTTGTAATATTGTAACACCTATCTATAATACGAGTCAGCCCCCTGTTTGTGTGACGAAAGAGGTGGCTATAATGACTACTAAGTTTTGTTCTTCTCATGAGGGAAGGGGAGATATCACAGAGTTAAAACTCTGTTTTTTCGCGTCTACCTTTTGAACAGAGTATTTTTATATTTATTGTTCGTTTGTGAGTGGTCGCGTTGGAACTGGTGTTAGCCCTTGCTCATAGCGGGTTTTATCATAGTGAGAGCGTTCCTGAGCACGTGACGAGAGCGCATCATCAACCCAGCGTGCCACCAATGCACCAGTAAACGCACCACCTGCCAATGCAACGATTTTGAGTAATGCCGTACCGAGATTGTTCATTGTCTAATTCCTCTCCATGATGGAAAAACGAGTACCTTAAAGAATATCTTACTACATTTAGTACACATTTGGGAGGATTAGAGTTTCGTATATTTCTCCCCAAGAATGGAGAAGAGCTTTGCTGAATACCTCACCCTTCCCCCCAAATGTACGCTGCTAAGAGCGTTGTTGCTATGATGTGCGTATATTTAAAATGGATACTACCCATAAGGGTTATGTCTCTGGTAAAATTGTGGCAATATTCCATTCATGTGTTAAAATTTACTACCAGATTGTATTAGAAAAAGTCTTATGTTTGTGGGATGTGAGGATACCAATGGATGATTTGCGGCGTCATATTCAGATTGCGCGTGGAAACCTCACGGCAGATCTTGTTTTGCGCAACGCCAGACTCGTGAATGTATGTAGCGGTGAATGTTATCCTGCCGATGTAGCAGTCGCTGATGGCCGCATTATGGGTGTGAGTAATGCTGGTGGAGCATATCAGGGTCGGCAGGAGCGAGACCTGCAGGGGCGCTGGCTGTCTCCCGGTTTAATTGATGGACATATGCACATCGAGAGCACTATGCTGGTGCTCTCCGAGTTTGCGCGTCTTGTGGTGCCTCGTGGTGTGACGGCGGTGATGCTTGATCCTCATGAATTTGCAAATGTCATGGGTATGGAAGGCATTCGTTACGTATTAGAGGCGGGCCGTGGACTCCCACTTTCAGCCTATGTGATGCTTTCATCCTGTGTTCCCGCTTCATCCTATGAAAGTCCCTATCGTGTGTTAATGGCCGAGGATCTTCTGCCTCTCTTACAGCATGAGCGTGTACTGGGGCTGGCGGAAATGATGAATATGCCGGGTGTCTTGCAGGCTGATGAACAGGTGCTGGCGAAGATTATAGCGACACGCAAACATGGGTTAGTCGTTGACGGACACGCACCTGGCCTGCACGGTCAGACGCTTTCAGCCTATGCAATGGCCGGCGTGATGTCCGACCATGAGTGCACGACAGTAGAAGAAGCCCGTGAGCGCATTCGCCTGGGCATGTGGCTGATGATCCGTGAGGGATCGGCTGCCCGTAATCTGGATGCGTTGTTGCCACTTGTCAAAGAATTGCATCCACCACGTGTTTTCTTTGTCACTGATGATCGTGACCCACAAGACCTGACGACGCGCGGCCATATCGACTCGATGGTGCGGCGTGCGATAGAATTGGGGCTCGACCCGGTTGAAGCCATACGCCTGGCTTCCTTGAATACCGCACAATACTTTCACCTGGATGATCGTGGTGCGCTTGTCCCTGGCTATAAAGCAGATATGGTGGTATTGGATGACTTGAATACGTTTCAGGTAGATTCAGTTTATAGGGATGGAGTAATGGTGGCACGTGGAGGAGCGCTTTTAGTCGAAATGCCGCCTGAGATTTTTAGTGGTATGACCGATACAATACATATGGGCAATATATCAGAGACCGACCTGCGTATTCCTGGTCGACCTGGACTGATTGAAGTTATCGCCATTAAACCTGGACAGATTACGACACAACACTTACACGAAGAAGCTCTCGTACGTGATGGAGCAATTGTGGCTGATCCAGAGCGCGACCTGCTTAAACTGGTGGTTATTGAGCGCCATCATGCCAGTGGGAAGGTTGGATTAGGTTTCGTGAAGGGTTTTGGCATCAAGCAAGGTGCTATCGCTTCAAGTGTTGCACATGACGCGCATAATATAGTTATTGCAGGCGCAAATGATCGTGATATCTTGTATGCGGCGCAAGCCCTGAAAGAGATTGGTGGCGGTTTCGCCTGCGTGGTGGATGGAGTGGTCCGGGCAAGTGTACCTTTGCCGATAGGTGGTCTGGTCTCGCCTCTGCCTGTGGCGGAGTTGGTGCAACAATTGCACGCTCTGGATGCCGCAGCGGCTGAACTTGGTTGTACATTAGAGCATCCCTGTATGACACTTAGTTTCCTCTCGCTCTCCGTGATTCCTGCGCTCAAACTAACGGATCAGGGATTGATCGATGTTGAAACGTTCTCTCTTGTTCCGCTACAGTCCTGATGTATAAAGACAAACAACTGCATATTTTAGAGGATACTGCACTATGCTACTGAAGCTCGTTGAATATCATTGGGCGGAGAGTATTGAAGATACGCTTCTGCTTCTCGCGCGCCTTGATATCAAAACGGTCCCTCTCGCTGGAGGAACCTATCTCCTTGGTCAACAGGATAATAGTATTCAGGCTGTAGTCGATCTCCGTGATCTTGAACTGGCGTATTTTTCTGAAGACACGCGTTATCTGCATATCGGTGCGATGACAACCCTTCAGCATATGGCCGATGAACCTTTGCTCAAGGAATTTGCGACCGGGCTGCTTGGACGTGCGGCTCTTGCATCCTCTTCTTCACGCTTGATCCGCAATTGTGCGACGCTTGGAGGAACGGTTGCAGCGGGTGGTTCTGCTCAAGCCGATCTCCTCACCGCTCTGGTTGCATTAGAAGCCGAGGCCGTAGTACGTTCGGGTTCAAAGACGCAGGTGAATTTGAGCGGGGGGACAATGGAGCGTCCTGGCCTATCACTTTCGGGAGTTATTTATAAAGGTAAACAGGAACGTCGTCTAGCCTGTGGAACATGCGCGAGTGAGCGGCGCCCCAATGAGTTGATCCTGGAAGTGGTGGTGCCACGTCCAGCGCCGAGTTGTGGGACATCGTTTACGCGCATCGGGCGTACTCCCACTGATGCAGCTCTCTTGAATGCAGCGGCTGTGGTGGAAATTGAAGAGGGTGTCTATAAGCGTGTGCGTGTGGCAATGGGGGGCGTGAATATGGAACCTGTACGCCTGCGAGGTGTGGAGCGGCAACTTGAAGGACAGCCGGTGGCACCATTTCAGGGGAGTGAGCGTCTCCAGGCAGTAGTACGTACGGCAATGAATGATTTTCGTCCTCCGATGGATGCTCGTGTAAGTAGTGGTTATCGACGTGTTAGTGGTCCCAATCTTGCGTATCGTGTATTGGAAGAGGCAACAAACGTCTCTCTCTGGCGTGGAATGGTTTCCTCTGGAAAGAGTGTGTAGACAGAGTATGGATCTCGAACTAAGTATTAATGGAGTGATTGAAAGCCTGGACATCGCTCCCAGCGAATTATTATTGACATTGCTACGCCGAGAGGGATACAGTAGCGTCAAGCGTGGTTGTGAGACAGGTGAATGTGGTGCCTGTACCGTGCTGGTTGATGGTGTGCCACGGCCAAGCTGTGTCATGTTGGCCGCTCAGGCAGGCGGATGTACGCTGACGACCGTAGAAAGCCTGGGAGCAACAAACAAGCTTCACCCCTTGCAGCAATCCTTTATCGATGTAGGCGCTGTACAGTGTGGGTTCTGTACGTCTGGGATGGTGCTTTCTGCTTCAGTGCTACTCAAAAATAATGCAAGCCCTACGGAGAGCGAGGTGCGTGAAGCGATCTCTGGTAATCTCTGTCGCTGCACAGGATATGAGAAGCCCGTGCAGGCGATAATGCGAGCGGCAGCCATCCAGCGTGGTGAGACGGTTGAGCCAGCGGCAACGACCGATATTTCCAATGGGAGTGATAATGGCACACAGCCAACTCCTTCCAGTAATGGTGGTTCGGGCGCAACTATGGTTTTACCGGTTGTTAGCACTTCAAATATAGCCACTCTGACTATCCCCGCCGTGCATCTGGTAGAGCCCAGGTTGCAGGTAGTGGGCAAATCTGTTCCTGCACGCAATGCCCCCAGGCTGGTGAGCGGAAGAGCAACTTTTACCGCTGATAGCAGCCTGCCTGGCATGCTTTACGGACGTATTTTGACCAGCCCACATGCACACGCAGTAATTCGTGAGATTGACATTGCCAGCGCGAAAGCATTGCCGGGTGTTCATGCCGTATTGACTTATAA
Organism: Ktedonobacteraceae bacterium; assembly: GCA_013695595.1. Taxonomy (GTDB): domain Bacteria; phylum Chloroflexota; class Ktedonobacteria; order Ktedonobacterales; family Ktedonobacteraceae; genus JACDAE01. The sequence continues at coordinate 13,468 of JACDAE010000456.1, forward strand.
GGATGTTGAGCGCGTACCATACTCCAGCGGTGAGCGTTCACCATCTTCATCCGGTCCTCTGGATCAATATATGCTTGACTATATTGTGCGTTATGTTGGTGATCCCGTTGTTGCCATTGCCGCTGAGACGCCAGAGGTTGCTGAACAGGCGTTGGCATTGATTAGCGTTGGTTATGATATAAAGCCAGCTATTGTAGAACCACGTCAGGCCCTGGAAGCCAGGGCCCCCTGCTTGCATCCCGAAGAAGAGTCACGGGGAATATACGATGCCAAACGCAATGTTGCTGCCCGTTTGCGCACCGAAGTAGGCGATGTTGAAGCAGCCTTCGCGGCTGCTGACAAAGTGATCGAAGGCGAATACTCCGTACCGTTGCAGCAAGCGACCCCTATGGAGAATCACAGTGCCGTTACCTATTTTGATGAGGATGACCACCTGGTTGTGCGTACCAATGCGCAGGTGCCTCATTACATACGGAGCACATTGGCCATTCTGTTAAAGATGCCAGCGCGTCGCATTCACATCATCCGGCCAGAGGTTGGCGGTGATTTTGGCGTCAAGCAGGAACTGGTGCTGGAAGGTCTCTGCGCCCTGTTAACCCTTGCGACCAATCGCCCGGTTATGTTGACTTCTTCGCGTTCAGAAGAGATGTCTCATGTGTCCCAACAGCATCTCGTGCGCATGAAGACCGGAGTCAAGCGCGATGGAACAATTATTGCCAATCAGATGATGCTCCTGACGAGTACTGGGGCGTATGCAACGCACCCACTTATCACGCAGGGCCAGGGCTCTTTTGGGGCATTATCGCTCTATCCCTGCTCCAATATGCGCTTTGCCGCCGAGATATTGTATACAAACACACCACCTTCGGCCTCTCTACGTGGATATGGAGCGCCCGCAGAGTACTTCGCGCTCGAAAGTCATATGGATGAAATTGCCCGTCAGGTTGGTATCGATGCATTGGAGCTACGACGTAAGAACTGGATTCGCATTGGTGATGCCTATCCTCTGCAAAAGACAGCCCCTATAGGACGCGAAGCTGCTATTACCATTGACAGTTGCGGCCTGCCTGCCTGTTTGAAAAAGGTAGAAGAGAGGTTGCGCTGGCGTGAGATGCGCGGTAAAGTCAGCAATGGTCACACGCGGCGAGGAGTGGGAATAGGACTTTCCATGCATGGAAATCCTTTAGGTGAGAGTAACGGTGAAGTGGGTACAGGGGGAGCGATCATCAAGCTCAACGTGGATGGCTCATTCGATGTTTTTGCCGCCGCAAACGAGGCTGGGAACGTCTCCACGACCCTGCTGGCACAGATTGCCGCCGAGGTGTTGGGTGTCTCCGTCGAAGATATCTTGATGCATACTTCTGATAGCACCACACTTCCCTTTGAGTCAGGTGTCAGCGGTTCCTCCACCCTATATGTGGATGGAGGAGCAGTCCAGAAAGCGGCTGAACAGGTGCGGCGTCAGATCCTTGTGGTAGCCGGGCGCATGCTGAATACATTGCCGGAGAATTTGAGGATCAATGGGGGAACCATCACCGGCCTGAATGGGCAGAAGACCACCATTACCCAGGTTGCCGAGCACTCACTCTATAACGAGAATCGCCAGATTATGACAACGGCATCATGGAAGGGACAACGCTCGCCGCTCGCATTCGCCGCCCAGGGTGTCGAGGTTGAGGTGGATACCGAGACCGGAGAAGTACGCGTGATCAAGGCCGTCACCGCCGTCGACGCCGGAAAAGTCATCAACCCCATGCTTATTGAGGGACAGGTTGAGGGAAGCGCGACGCAGGCACTGGGGAGCGCAGTAAGCGAAGAGTTACTCTATGATCCGCAGGGCAAGCCATTGACGACCAACCTCAGCGAATATCGTATATACACCGCCAGCGATATGCCCGTAATGCAAACCTACCTGATAGAGACCGCAGCAACCTTAACACCCTTTGGCATGAAGGCTGTCGCCGAAATTCCGTTGCAAGGCATGGGTGCTGCCCTGGCAAATGCTGTAACCGATGCCATCGGTGTGCGTATCCGCCAGATACCCTTGACGCCAGAACGCGTGTTACGCGCTATTCATGCCCAAAGCGTGAAGAAATAATGAACGTAGGGACCATATTTATAGCGCCTAACAATTTATTGAAGGACATGTATATAAAATATAGTCCCTACTATTCATGCCTATCTTACTTCATTTATTTAATAATGCTTTGTTATACCATCGATAGCGCGACGAATCCCTCGATCTATATTCTCCCAGGCTTCACTTCGATTGGACCATGATGAGACCGGTTGCGCATCTCTTGGTAAAAGCTGCACTCTCCCAAGAACGTATCCTATTAAATTGACATAATGCAAAATGATAGGAATAACGCGTGTCTCTCCTGTTTCGCTTCTCTCAAATGCCTTCTGTAATTCAGCACCAGAACTGTAGCCAGAAGCAAGCAAAGCGGGACTCACAAGTACCAGGACAAGATCAGTTGTCAGGATACGCGGATCGATTACTTGTGACCAATCAGTTCCCCGTTGAACCTGACGTTCTACCCAACCAGAGATTAACCCGTTCTGTTGCATAATGGCAAGGTAGTCCTCGAATTCTTCTTTAAGATCTTTGTCTTTTTGAGCATAGCTCAAGTAGACGCTAACAGGCCGTTTCGATTTTGTTGTCATCCTTAAACTTCCTCTATATTTGTCTGTGACGCATTCATGATTTTCTACTGTAGAAGTATATATCTGTTAAAAATGTGTTGTCTAGCCTACATTCCCCGTAGAGTATTTTTACCTTATCCGCGCCGTCTCTACTATTTTGTTAGAACCATCAAAGCACGTTTCATACTATGCTAAAATAGCTTTATCGTGTCCATCCTGGAATATCTAGCGATCATCTATTCATCTCTCAAAGAGGAACACCTATGAAACATAAACGCGCCGACCATGCCAACTGGCCCCGCCTCCTCAAAAAACGCTTCACCATGCAACCCTACACCACCCCCGCCTTTACGGGTTATGCCTGCTTACTATTCATCGATGAGGTGACTGCACCCCTCTGGCGTACCTATCAAGGGCACGACGTTTGCCTTGCTGATAATGGTTATACGTGGCTACAGCTCTTCCCTAGAGATACACACTACGCTGTGACAACGATTTTTGACGCGCAGGGAACATTGACGCGCTTTTATATCGACGTGTGTCTACGCCATAGCATTGATGCGCAAGGAATCCTCTGGTACGACGACCTCTATCTCGATCTGGACATTTCGCCGGATGGTGAGATCACGTTGCTGGACGTGGACGAACTCGACGAAGCTCTGCGCGATGGTGGCGTCTCTGCCCTGGAGTACGAGCTGGCCTGGCGCGAGGCCAATAGCTTGATGACGGTTATAGAAGAAGACATGTTTCCTCTGCTCTGGACGAACGATATGTATAGGGATGATCTGCTCAAGAAAATGCCGCCGCAAGATTTGCCATAAGATAAATGGGAACATATTGCAAATATGCCACAGTTTGATTAGGGCCACGATAGTAAAAGTGAACCTCATAAGAGGGAATACTATCTGAGAAGGTTTAAATGCACCAACATGTTGAAGAAGACGGTGGAGGTCCTCAGGCTCTGGCCGAAATTCTCTTCCACCGTCATGCAGCAGCTATTTTCGCATTTTTGTGCCAGCAGAGCCCCTCGCGCGAAGATGCCGAAGATCTGCTTCTAGAGGTTTTTAGTGCCGTACTGGAGCAACCAAAACTCAGTAGTTTGCCACCGCAGCAGCAGTCAAAGTTACTCTGGACAATTGCACGCAACAAGCAGATTAGTGCGTATCGACGCCGCAAAAGTAGACCTTCTGTCTCGATGGAACTGGTACTGGCAGATCTGTTCGTAGACACAGAGCCAACACCAGAGTACGAAATGATACGTCTGGAGGAATATGCGCGTCTGCACTCTGCGATTCAGATGTTGCCGCCACTCCAGCAGAAGGTCCTCCAACTGCGCTTTATCAACGGACTGCGCAGCCCGCAAATTGCCTTACAGATTGGAAAGAGCGAGCTGGCGGTACGTAGCATGATCTCGCGTACGCTCAATCAGTTGCGCAATTTGTATAAAGAAGGTGAGAAGTGATGTCCGAAGACAAAGATTTCTATCTGCCCGAACAGATCGATGAACAGGTTGATGCATTGCTTCAAGTACAGCATATGCCTGATCAAGATCTGCGTATGGCCCAAGATCTGCGTATCATACTGGCAAATGCTGATGCGGAGGCCGATGCACATTCGTTGCAACGCGTTCGACAGCAGCTTTTGCAAGGTGCTGCAAACATCCCTTCTTTAGAACTGATACAACGACGAAAACGGGAAAGGTTAACGCGTATGAATAAGACACAGAAAATTGGACCCATGGCACGTGTTTTCTCAACACTTGCCGCCGCGCTCATTGTTGCCGCCCTGGTTGGCAGCATGCTCATTATCACTCACGCGGCCCAACAAAATAAAGGGGCAGGGAGCACAATAACAGGCGCCCCAAAGCCGCCAGCCAGCCAGCCTCAGGGCATATATACAAGCGACTTGGATAAAGTATTCAGACTCAACCTCCAGACACACCAGGCTGTCTGGCAGCAGGAGTTACCAAATGTCTCAAAAATCATTCCTGTAGGGAACGTTGTCTACGTACTGCAAAGTAGCCAGTATGAAGAAGCGGTTAATAACGTTATAGAACTGGATGCTAACAGTGGAAAGGTGCTTTGGCAACACGCATTTGCTGAAAAAAACCAGCTAGGGGTACCTGATGTAACCATGGTGTTTGCCCAGAATCGTCTCTACCTGAATTGGGGTACCGGGATGAGTAATTCATATCCCGATGGCAAGATTTACGTCCTCAATGCCTCGAACGGAAGCCTGATCGCAGTATATCCACACACCTTCGGACAGACAATGGATGTGGGCGATGGGATTTTCGCGGTCGCCTACGCAAATGTGCAGGTCTATAATGCGACCACAAACAAACTCTTATGGCAGGCGTCTATGACGGGAAAAAGTATAAGCCAGACGGTACTCTCAGTGAAAATCGTCGATAATCTGCTCTACGTAATATTCGCAAACAATACTGAACTACCAGGTGTGGGTCAAAGTTATATCGCGGTCTATCAAGCAACCACTGGCAAACAGG
>JACDAE010000486.1 GCA_013695595.1 Ktedonobacteraceae bacterium
CCATCGCTTGTTGCGGAAAGTCCTCATGCATACTATCGCTGTCTGGACCACGACGCTTCTGGGCTTGCCTGCCTTGCAGTTGGCTCACCTCATCCCGTAAAAAAACACGCACATCGGGTCACGTTAAATACACTTAAAGCCATTAGGCGTAGAATCGTAACAATTTCATCTATGCAAAGGCATATCTATCACTATTCTGAAAGCTTCATAATTAAAGGTGCCACTTCAAAAAGTGACAAAACTTGAGAATCAAATATTGTGCTTTGTTTAGCACTAAGGGAATCATCTCGAACGGTGGCAGCCTTTATGGCGTACATTCCTGCGTTTTTAGCCCCATCCAACTCCATATCGTTACCATCGCCTACAAATACACAAGCGGAAGGGGCGACATTTAGACGTTCTGCTGCCAACTGATAAATGCCAATCTCTGGCTTGAGGAGATGACACTCAAAAGAGAATATTACGGAATCAAGCCATTGAGCGATGCCTAATATTGAAGGTATGGATTTTGATGCGCTAGAAGTGTTTGTAACAACAGCAAGTTTAAAACCAAAGTGAGATAAATCTGCCAAAACGTCATCACATCCATCAATTTTTTTGATCTTATTTTCTTGTAAATCTTGCTCGATATGAGCCATTTGCTCAATCGTCCCAATTGGCAACGAAGCTCCCATATCTGTAACTACTCGATTAATTCGTTCTTCAATTGTAGAAACATCGCCACGAGCCGCTGGTTTTGTATATCTCTTCCATACTTCAGTGAACTGTACGGGGTTCAAACCCGCCAACTGAGCCATACGCTGCTTTGCCAGTCGATAATCCTCTATATTAATAGTCGCGAGTGTATCGTAAAGGTCGAATAAAACAGCCTCGAAATGTGCCATACCTGTTCCTCCTTAAAAGACGCTATCCGAATTCCCCACACTTGAATCTTGGATCTTAATGTAGCATGAACCCTATCCAACTTTAGTATAACTAGTAAAATAGCAATCGTCAAGAATCTTTCTTCCATCGTAGTGACTCTGCCTCCTTCAATGAATCCTTGCGTTCTTCCAGTTTTCCCTTCTCGAACATCAATTCCCTCTCGTCGCCATTTGACAAGATACTGCTGGCAAACCCAGTAATTAAGCAGCTTGCTGAGTCAGTGCGGCAAAGGGAGGCATTCTGATCGATGCCTGCTGAGGATAAAGCAGCCATTCGCTCAGACGAAACAGGTTGAGTGCGGTTGCCGTGACCACATGTTGGAGGCGCGTTTTGTCGAGACCCAGAAAGCGCGTTCGCCCCAAGTCGCTGCGTCGCACGCCTTGCGACAAGGTGCCTTCTACCCCCGCCCATTTGGCGTAGATTGCTTTGAAGGTGTCGGTCCTTTGGGACTGCCGCGCCTGCGTGCTCACCTCATACATCTCTTGGTGCCGCACGCGCAAGGCGCGTGGACGTGCAGAGATGACAAACTGGGGACGGCTGGGGCACGGAGCACCGTCGCGATGAGCGAAGCGGATATCAATGATGGCATGCCCATCACTCTCGATGCCTGGCCTCCAGATCTGACTGAGACATCCTTGCGGTCACATCGCCTGCTGGTGTTCCCAATCAATCATAAAATCAGCGATCCCATATCCCGCGCCCGCACGGGTCTGCCAGCTACAATCCGCGCGTAAGGGACAAATCAACGCCACTCCTTGCGCACGTGCGGCGAGGAGCTGATCGGTGGACAGGTATCCCATATCGACGATGTGCTCCTGCGGTAACAGATCGCGCGCCGCGAAGTGGGCATGAATGTGCGGCAGCATCGTGCTGTCGGCAGTGGTAGCGGCGGTGGTCTCCACATTGGTAATGACATGCAATGTGTCCTCCTCACACGTTTCCGTCATATGGACTTTGTACCCGGTCCAGGTGGTGTCGCGTTTGCGACTCCACCGCGCCTGCACATCGTAAGGAGAACTGATGAGTTGCGGGGCGGGCGGCAGATCCGCGGCTTCGCGCCAATCCGGAGAAGTCGTGGGAGACATTGCGTGAAACTATTGGACCCAGACCGCCCATGAGGTGGCGAGAGCCGGCAGTTCGCGGAGCTACTGCCATTCGGTCTGCTGATCGATGTGGGTGAGAATGTGCAAACCATCGGCACCGATGAGCGATGCCAAGGCATACTGCTCGTCTTTTTTCGCAGGCAAACAATACTCCTCGAAGCGATGGACATAGCGTTCCGCCCATGCTGATGGCAACCAGGCGCTCAGCCAATCGGGAGCTTCAGTCGCCAACACATTGAGAGCTTGCCGCAGCGTCTCGCCGAGGCATTCCAGCCGATTCAGCATCGTGATCGCCGCCAGCACATGCGTCGAATCGGTGCGCTGCTTTCCGCGTCCCGCGAGCAATCCTTCCATGCACAAGCGCGTCAAGAGGGTGGTCAACAATACCGCTTCCTGTTTGCCTTCGAGCAGACGAGCGCGAAACTCGCACAGGACGGAGGCATCGAAGCCCGCATCGGTGAGTTCGAGGGCACAGGCATATTTCCAATCGATCCGTCCTCGCACGGCATCGGCGGCTTGGCGATCCGAGAGACCCTCGAGGAACTGGAGAATGGTAATCAGCGCCAGCCGTCCCGGCGAGTAAGCTGGCTGACCGTTCTGGGGAAACAGCGCCTAAAGTTGGTCATCGGTGTACAGCGTCCCTAGGAAGTCTCGGATCCGCATGGCTGGGGTGCCTTTGGGAAAGGCGTCACGAGCGACGCCCACTATGTTGGCGGGGATCACCTCAGCAGAAGTAGGGGGGAGTGACATAGTTTCTTCCTCCAACAGACCAGGAGTGCGCGAAATCTGCTTCAGTATATCCCAATCTTGGAGCGTTTCGGGGTTCGCCAGCAGTATCTTGTCAACTGCGCTAATCACTAGACACTCAAAGAATATTGTGACTACAATAGGTATTGAGTAAACGCTGGGAAAACTCTTCAAAGGAGGGATTGATGCATATTTGCGCTTTAACCGAACAGAAAATCATAGGAAGCATGCTTAGAGGTACAAACGCCAATATTCAAAATCATCTTGCCGCAATTGATCCCTGCTTTGATTGTGCAAGTGCTCTTGCGGCGGTACTTTCTAACGAATCTTACTCGATTGGAGACGTTACGCTGACTATAGTCATGCAACGTATAGAAACTATCGCCTCTATAATAGTAAATCCTGATCAAAAAGGTATTATTTTTGCAATGATGGGCGAAATTTACGCAATAAAACAGGAACATCTTTTATCTGAGCGATATTATAGAAAAGCCTTACAACATGTGTCGAATCTCCCCTCTACTTCCGTACTAGCTGGATCGATTCTTGTGAATCTTGCAAATATTTATCAAGATCGTGGTGAATTCGCTCAAGCTATACAAACTTTGGAGCAAGCAATTGTCTCCTACCAGAATTCGCGGGAGTTTACTGGGCAGGCTGAGGCATGGGGAAACCTTGCAAACGTTTATCAAGATTCGCAGGAGCATGTGAAGGCGGTTCAAGCTCGTCTAAAGTCTATCAATTTATATGAAGCAGTAGGAGACATCGCTGCTCAAGCCGATGGTTTGAGCAGTTTGGCACTCATCTATGCAGATCAGCATGAGTACCAATTGGCCATAAAGACTTGCCAGCGGTCGGCAGCATTGCTTGAACATGGAATACCTTCGGGCCAAATCGCTCAGACACTTAACAATCTTGGCATAATATTGCGCGAAGCAGGCGAAGTAGATGGCGCTCTATCGATTTTATTAATTGCTCAGTCTCTGGCTTTACGCAGCAACCAAACAAAGCTGAGCAGCATTATTCTACAGAATATCAACAGTTTGAACTAACTGGGTGTGCAAATGATGGAATAAGGGTAAAAAGTAGAAAGATTAGCCTAATAAAGGAACCAGTTGAAGATGCGCTATAATTTAGAAGATTTTGAGAGATGGCTGAGTTTAGAGCCATCACTTCTTACACAACAAATTGCGGCAATTTCTGACTTGGAGATTGATGACGCAGCTGCATTGCTTCGGATAGTAGGGCGAATTAGTAATGAACTGCTTTCAAGTACTGAACCAACTGTGTCCTTTGTGATCGCGGGGTCATCACATCCTGAAGAGTTATTATTAGCAGCTCTCTTGGCAAAAACTTTAGAGGTAAAGAGTGCTTTGTCGGTTTTCCCTTCATTACAAACAGCTACTTCCCTATTCCTAGGATTATCTGAGGTTAGTGCTGCTTGCAAAACGCTAGCGGATGCACCTAACGATATCTTCCACCTCCACCAGATCTTTGATCTATATGGCCAGCCTACGTTACAAGCTAAACTCCTACAAGCAATTAACCTCTCCGGTACATCTGAAACTATATGGAGAGCTTTAGAAATTCTGTTGCAGACTAGGATAGGCCTAGGACAAAATTGTGGAATAATTGATATCAAGATTGGCGCAATAGAAGATGCTTTTACATATGAAGATGGGATGGACCTTGGGCGTATGGTGTTGAAGATAGCTACCCTCACAGACATAAAGTGTTGCATATATTTATCTGATGCACAGACTACTGAAAGTTTAGCTTTTGGTCTCGATGCTACTCTGGAAAGCATAAGTTATGCTTTACAAGGAGGTATAACCCCTTTTGGGTCAATAAGTATAAATATGGTCAGAGAAGCCCTCTTTCTGTTAAATAAAGGTACTGATATCTCTCCTGATTTCGGGGTTTCAAATTTAGATATCAGCAAAATCCATCAAGATATCCAGGATTCTGACCAGGAAATATTGAATCATCTTCCCTTTCAAGATATAGAAATTGACATTCCTTCTGTAGGTTATGTTGCACAGATCAGACAGAAATATCTCAGTACACTTATTACTGATCTAAATGGGGGCAAAGGAGATGTCTCAAAGACTTCTAGAACAGCAATTTCTGTTCGTCTATTAAGCTTGATAGGGGATAAAATTGAAAATCCTCGTATTGGATGCCGAATCTTTGGTAATTTTGCACAAGATAATCTTAAGCAGATTAAAGCTGGAGTAGAACTTACTTATCACCTTTCTGTAGAAAAACCGATGCTCGTCGCACCTGTCCGAGTTGTAATGTCTCAAGATAGTATATTGATACGAAGGCAAACGGTTGTCTTACTCCCCGTGAAGCGTTCAAGCATGGGAAGTAAGACAGTTTTTTTTATTCACGATGAAAAAGGGGGTATCGGGGCTATGAAGGTACCTTATGATCTTATTTCAGGGGACATAACAATCGGACAACTGGCCGAGCAACTTCTTTATTCTACCTTCAACAAAGAACAAGTCATTGATATTTCCCTCATTCGGACTGTATTAAGCGATATCGTCCAATACGATGCATCAACAGGTGGAATCATAAAGCCCTATTTTTTTATTTATCGAGTACTTTTACGGGATGATGCAATAGCGGGAATATCAGGCTACTGGATTGAGGAAAATGACATTTCTATTATAATCCCAACCCAAACTGAACTTTTATGGATACTTGAAAATATCGACAATATTATGTTAGGATCCGAGTCAGACGGTAATCCCGACCTTTTTTAGAATTCCGTCATGGATATCTGATACTTTGGCTTCTCCATGGAGGGGCAATTGGGGAGGGTGAATTGAGAGTAATTACTGAAGAGTTGACACGATCCAGCCAATCTCATGTGTATATTGGGCAAGACTTACTTTCACATCTGGATGCATTGATACCACAAGCTCTTTTGCAAGAGTTGGTATTAGTAATAAGTGACAGCCATGTTGCATCGATTTGGGGTGCAACAATTCAGAAAGTATTTGAAGAGAGTGGAAGAAATGTTAAACTGATTAACTTTCAAGCAGGCGAAGAATATAAGACCATGCAAACAGTTAATTTTTTGTTAGCCAACTTGATTGATGTCAAGGCACATCGACGTATGCCTTTAATTGCTTTAGGAGGGGGAGTTGTCTGCGATACTGTTGGATTTCTAGCAAGTATGTTTATGCGCGGAGTACCTTATGTCACTATTCCAACGACACTTCTTGCTCAAGTCGATGCTGCAATTGGTGGAAAAGTAGGAATTAATTATGAAGGTAAGAAAAACCACTTGGGAGGCTTTTATGCTCCGTTAGCTGTTGTGATAGATCCTATATTTTTAACAACTTCTTCTGAGCGTGATATTGCTTCAGGACTTGCAGAAGTTGTTAAAATGTCGATAATTGATTCTC
>JACDAE010000501.1 GCA_013695595.1 Ktedonobacteraceae bacterium
TGCCTGGAGTAGGGACCCAATCTGGATATTGGACCGGGCGCACGGCGGCGGCGCTTACCTGCTCGATGAGGATGTCCAGCGCCTTCCCAATACGATGGATATCCCCCGTCGTCTCGCTATCGAAGAGCGTCTTTGTGACGATCTCCAGCGAGAGTTGCATCATCTCTTCCTGCATAGTCAACTCCTGACCATCCTGCCAATTCGCTGCTATGCGTTGAGATTGCGCAACCATCGCTTCACCATAAGATGCAATGCGTTTCTGATGAAAGGCTGGTTGCATCAAGCGGCGCTGGCGCAGCCAGAAGTCGCCTTCGCTAAAGATTAAGCCATTGCCGAAGAGGTTCTTCCTACGCTGCGTAAACCTGGACTTGCGATACTTCTTGTTATTGGTGACCAGCACCTGCTCAATCAGTTCCGGGCTGCTGACCATATAGATCGCCGTCGTTCCCAGGCGTATCTGCATAACATCGCCGTAGTCATGGGCACAACGGCGCAGATACTCCAATGGCTCCAGGACGAACGCACGCGCATTGCCGATAATGGGTTCGCCCTTAGGACCCGGCGGTACAGAGGGATGTGCAATAGCCATGTCGTTTCTCGTTTCCATTTCAAGAAAATAAAGGTAGGGCAACTAGCGTAGGGGCGTGAGCTTGCCACCGCCCAATACCGTTTCGAGAAGAAGAATGGACGGTGCAACTGTTGACATTTTTCTCGGTATTGGAACGCTATTAGTGGGGACCAGCACACGCCCCTACACCAATTCCCAATGTTTTACCCTACAGGGTACAGGACCTTATTCTTATCTATAGAGGTATAAGACACCTGCTTCGGGTAAAATAATAAAGATATCCTCTCTTATGGTACCATTATTTTCCAGTGCTGCGTCCGAATCACATTTACAGTCAGGAAAAATATGAAACCAGCAGGTATTGCCCCAGATCTGCATTCTGTTCAAACCAGCCCAGGTACGCATAGATAATTGCTTTGATGCCTTCACGGATATGCTTCGTAGTAAAGGACGTAGTCATGGTTGTATTAAGGCTACTGCGCCCTTCGAGGTAAAGTGCACGCGCAAGCATCTCTTTATTTGAGAAGTGATGATAAATACTCCCTGTGCTTGCTCCAGATATCTTGCGAATATCCTCCATCGTTGTCTCTGCCGGCTGGGGCAATCCTCTGGTGATCAGTGCTCTGATCCTTGGCTTCCTCCTGCTTGCTGCGTTCATCTGGATTGAGTTGCATGTTGACGATCCAATGTTTCGCCTGGAGCTATTTAAAATCCGCCTGTTTGCGGCTGGAAATACCAGCAGTTTCCTGGGAAGCATTGCGCGTGGCGGCCTCCAATTTATGCTGGTCATCTGGCTTCAAGGCATCTGGTTGCCCCTACACGGCTACAATTATGATGTGACACCTTTGTGGGCAGGCATCTATATGATTCCATTGCTGGTTGGTTTCTTGTTGATGGGACCACTAAGCGGCTGGCTTTCGGATCGTTTCGGCGCTCGTCCGTTCTCGACGCTGGGGATGCTTATCCAGGCGCTCGGTTTTTTCTTGTTGGCAGTGATCCCATTGAACTTTAGCTATATATGGTTCGCATTGATTCTCTTTATATTAGGCGTTGGGCAGGGCATGTTCTCTTCGCCCAATACATCATCGATAATGGGGAGCGTCCCAGCGGAGCAGCGTGGCGTGGCCTCTGGCATGCGTTCGACATTCCAGAACTCTGGCACCATTGTGAGTATCGGTGTCTTCTTCAGCCTGATTACATCCGGCCTGGCGGCAAGCTTGCCTAAAACACTTTCGAGCGGCCTGCTCAATGCGGGGGTCCCGGCCACTGTGGCGACGAAGATTGCGCATCTGCCGCCAACCTCGGCATTGTTTGCGGCCTTCCTGGGCTACAATCCAATGGGAACGCTGCTCCCACTGAGTGTGCAGCAAGCCCTGCCAGAAGCGAAACGAGCCGCTTTGTTGGGCCATGAATTCTTTCCCAATCTCATCTCGTATCCGATGTCGCTTGGCCTGCATAGCGTCTTCTACTTCTCCGTTGCGCTCTGTCTGGTCGCAGCGTTCGCGTCCTTGCTGCGGGGCAAGGCACAGATTGTTACACGTGAACCTCAGGGCGAGGTCGCACAACCTGTTTCTTCAACTGTTTCCAACGAATAAGCAACCTGCATTCAGGTAGAAAGTAAAAAAAAGATGACCGATACATTAGCGTTAGATCGTAAGCATACCGCGCTCATGATCATGGACTTTCAGAAGGCGATTGTTCCTCAAGGTATTGAGAAACATCCAAATCTGCTGGATAAAACAGCCGCAGTCCTGGCTGCCGCCCGTGCTGCTGGCCTGCCAATTATCTATATTGTGGTCAGCTTCCGCGAAGGGTATCCTGAGGTGAGTCCGCGCAACCTTTCCTTCTCCACTATCCGAGCATCTGGTCGTCTCCTTGCAGGCAGCCCTGAGACGGAGGTTCACCCACAGGTCGGACCGCACCCCGGCGATATTGTGCTTGCTAAACATCGTGTGAGTGCTTTCAGTACGACTCCTCTGGAGACGATTCTGCGTGCACAGGATATTACGTCACTTATCCTGTGCGGCATCGCGACGAGTGGGGTCGTCCTCTCAACTGTCCGCGATGCCGCCGATCGGGATTATAATCTGGTGGTCGTCGAAGACTGCTGCGCCGATCGAGACGATGAAGTCCATCGCGTCCTGACCCAAAAAGTCTTCCCACGTCAGGCCCACGTTGTATCCGCACAAGCCGTCATCGAAGAAATCCAATAATACATCCTGGTGAATATGCATCAAATAATTTTAATAACGCAAATCTGGCAGGGACCCGGTCGTACCGCGCCCCTGCCAGATTTCGTGTATTGATTAATATAGGGAGGAGCCAGACAACGAAACGCAGAATGGTTACATGCTGGCGCATTTCAAGGGGAGAGACCATTCCCTACCCTAACCCCAGGCTGGCTTGCCCATATAATGTCGTATGACGACCACGCTGCACTCTTTCACCTTTACGCATGTGGCTCAATGTACGCTGCTGCTTGAAGCCATAACGTTCACAGAGTCGCAAAGCATCCTCATTATGAGTAGAAACAAAGATGCTCGGCCTGCTTTTAAAAGGAAGCGCCAGCGCCTGCTGCAACAATTGTTCAGCAATAGCTGCCGTCATAGCAACCCAGGGGCCAAGCACACCACTCTGCGCGATCAGATAGCCTCCAATTTGCCCCGTCTGGCTGTGCGCAATCAGCACACGCTCAGGGGCATCGGACCAATAGGAGGCAAGCACCTCGGCGCGTTCACTCCCAAAAGAAAGCGCGTCAAACGCAAACAATGCTGGCAATTCATTCCCATGCAGACTCACCTGATCATACCCGACTATCTCATCTCTTCCCACTTCCTCTTTTCTCTCTCCCCCTTCCCCCACCTCCTCATCCCAGTTACCAGAAACCTCATCGCGCTCGTAGATATCAGCAACCTGATCTCCATCCTGGCGCAGCACGATAGTAGTATCATCTTCTACAAACGCATGCCGCTTATACAGTGCGACACCACCGGGAGTAGCATCAAGTAAAACAGTTGTACATCCACATCCATCTAACCAGTTCAGAATATGTTCCAGCAACATGTATCCAATGCCCTGTTTTTGTACCGTGGGATGTACTGCCATCAGGCCAATATAAGCAAACGTATTGTACTTTTTCGCGGCACAAAAACCAACAATCCTGCCATCCTGCTCCACCACAAACGATCCATCCGGCTGCACTATGAGATAACGCTGTAAGATATTCTTCCTGCTCTGCATCAGAGCATACGCCGTCATAATCATTTCATTCGTCGCATCAAGCTCATCCGGTGTTAAGAGATGAATGGAGGTGTCTACCATATTTATTCCCCATATGGAATCCAGATATTCTTGACCTGAGTCGCCTCACGCAAAAACTCCTGCCCTTCCCCTTGTATGGTATCCAACCAGCCACGCCTTCGCCCGTAATTGACCCAGGTACGCTTCATGTTACCAGCAGATGCCATTTCCATTTGCTGTGAACCTTGTTCACTTCCAAAATACCACATTGCATCTACATCATCATGTTCTGCAAGAATCTGACATAACATATCCCGCTCACCAGTGACTATATTGATCACGCCGGCAGGTAGATCTGAGGTTTCAAAGATCTGATAGCAATCTGTGGCGCTCAAAGGTGCAACCTGTGAAGGAACGACGACGATCGTATTGCCCATCGCAATGGCTGGCGCGACCAGAGAGATAAAACCGAGCAAGGGCGACTCGTCGGGGCAGGCGATGCCCACCACGCCAATGGCTTCTGGTAAGGCCAGCGTCACGCCACGCAACGGGGGTCGATGCACGCTCCCCTCATATTTATCCGTCCAGGCCGCATAGCTAAACAGGCGCGAAAGCGCAACCTGCACTTCATTGACCGCATCAGCATAACTACAGCCTGTCTGTTGGACGATGCGCCAGGCAAACTCGTTCTCACGCACCGAAAGGTTCTCCGCGCAATAGTAAAGAATCTGTGCTCGACTATGCGCCGCGCTATTGGCCCAACCACTGGCTTTATGCGCCGCCTCGACCGCATTACGGATATCTTTGCGGTTCCCTTCGCCAACTTCTCCGATCCCATACCCAACCGAATCATGGATTGTGCGACTATAGCCGGAGTCTGGACGAACCTGCTTGCCCCCGATAAACAACTTGGGCGTGCGATCAATAAGAGGCATGCCTTCAAATACTGGCCCATCGTCCAGTTCATCCCCGATCTCTACTTCCGGGCCGTTGCTGGATTGGTAGACACCATTGCTGGAACCTTCTTCGACTGGTGGGTTACTGCTCGTATCAGGAATGGCTGGCTGGATTGGTTCCGTCTCCCATGCTGGTCGCACATATTCGTAGAGGCCTTCTTTGCCCCCTTCGCGTCCAAAACCACTTTCACGATAGCCGCCAAAGCCACTGGATGCATCGAACACATTGGTGCAATTAATCCAGATACTGCCCGCTTTGATTTTGGGCGCAACATCAAGCGCAAGATTGATATTCTCGCTCCATACGCTTGCTGCCAATCCGTAGCGCGTATTATTCGCCAGTTCTACAGCCTCAGCCGGCGTCCGGAAGGTCATGGTGACCAGCACCGGGCCAAAGATTTCGACCTGAGCCAGCGTTGCAGCCGGAGTCACATTCGTGAAAAGCGTGGGCGGAAAGAAGTAGCCATCCGTCGGGCATGCCCATGATGGCTGCCACATCTGCGCACCCTCTTCGATTCCCTGCGCAACCAGACGCTGAATATCCTTTAATTGTGTGGACGAGACGATTGCACCAATATCGACGGCCTTATCCAGCGGATTCCCCATACGCAGGCGCTCCATACGAGCACGCAGGCGCGTAATCAGCGTATCAGCGATATTTTCTTGCACCAGCAGGCGCGAACCTGCACAACAAACCTGTCCCTGATTAAACCAGATCGCATCAACCACGCCCTCGACCACACTATCCAGATCAGCATCATCGAAAACGATGAAGGGGGATTTGCCACCCAGTTCGAGCGAGAGCTTCTTGCCCGAACCAGCCGTCGCGCGGCGAATGCTGCGTCCCACGTCTGTAGAGCCTGTAAAGGCTATCTTGCTGACGCCTGGATGGCGCACCAGCGTTTCGCCCACCTGCGCGGCTTCGCCCGTCACAATATTGATGACGCCAGGAGGTAGGCCAACCTCGCGCACGATCTCGGCAAACTTGAGCGCGGTGAGCGGTGTGTAGCGAGCGGGTTTGAGCACCACAGTATTTCCCATCGCGATCGCCGGGGCAATCTTCCAGGCCAGCATCAGCAAGGGAAAGTTCCAGGGGATAATCTGGCCGATGACGCCCACTGGCTCATACCCTGGGAGTTCTGAGGCCATCAGTTGCGCCCAACCTGCGTGATAGTAAAAATGGCGTGCCACTAAGGGGATATCGATATCGCGCGTTTCACGGAGCGTTTTGCCATTGTCGAGCGTCTCTAGAACGGCCAGCATGCGTGAATTTTTCTGGATGTGCCGCGCCAGGGCATACATATAGCGCGCACGAACATGGCCGGGCGTCTTGCTCCATGTCTCAAAGGCCGTCTGCGCCGCCGCAACGGCTGCATCGACATCGGCACTATTGGCCGAGGCAACCTGCGCCAAAACCTTCCCCGTGGCGGGATTGATGCTCTCAAGATGCTGTCCACTGGTTGGCTGCGTCCATTGATTATTGATAAACAGGCCAAACGGCTGGTGCTCTTGAATCCAGGTCAATGCGGGCTTTGCGTCCTCAAGGGCGGGACCATACTCCATGGTCTCAAATATATCCATGACACTCATACCGTATTCTCCTTAAACCAGCGGATTATGATGCGCCGCCGCATAATGTCCAGTGACGAAGTACGAAAGCTGGCGTTCGATATCGGACAACAGGCCGCTTGCACCAATACGAAACAGCGAGTTGTTTAACCAATCGTTGCCCAGTTCTTCCTTCATCAGCATGAGCCAGTCGAGCGAAGCTTTGGCGGAACGAATGCCTCCCGCTGGCTTGAAACCAACTTTATAGCCTGTCTGCTCATAGTAATCGCGAATGGCACGTACCATAACTAATCCGACTGGCAGCGTTGCATTTACCGCCTCTTTGCCCGTAGACGTTTTGATAAAGTCCGCACCCGCCATCATACAGATAAGGCTCGCCATCCCGACATTGCGTAATGTGGCAAGCTCATGGGTCGCCAGGATCGTCTTGAGATGCGCGTTGCCAGCGGCAGCCCGGAAGGCTCGTACCTCTTCATAGAGCGCCTGCCAGTTGCCCGTTAGCACGTGTGAGCGGGTGATGACGATATCGATCTCCCCTGCACCGGCCTGCACCGAAGCCTCTATTTCTTGCAGCTTCTGGGCAAAAGGATTTTGCGCGGCTGGAAATCCTGTTGAGACGGCTGCCACAGGGATGCTCGAACCATGCAGAGCTTCAACCGCAATCGGGACCAGGTTATGATAAACACAGACAGCTCCAACCTGTAAGCGCTTCGCACCCAGACTCGTCAGGAGGTCCGCACGCACAGGCTGACGAGCTTTTGCACACAGGCGCTGCACATTGCCGGGCGTATCGTCACCGGCAAGCGTGGTGAGATCCATACAGGTTACCGCACGGAGCAACCATGCCGCCTGCCACTCTTTCTTCACTGTGCGTCGCGTGCTTAATGTCGTAGCACGTCGCTCAACAGCGCTCCGATTGATGTGGACACGACGCACCCAATCCATATCCAGCGGCATCCCAGGATTGCGCGTCGTATCATGTATGACAATGGGCCGTTGCCCGGTCTCCAATTCTTCTTGTTGGTTTATTGTCGTCATCGTTTTTACCCTTCACTATGTATCTTTTCATGCCTATCTTCATGCATTAATGATGACAATGTCAAGCATCTTCACGCGGCAAAATCATGCAACACATGCGTATGATAAAAATTCACTACTCCAACGTACATTCTGCAAATAGAATGTTCCATCTATAATTCTCTACTTCCCGACTCTTAATCTTATTCGGTAGGGACGCGATTGCATCACGTCCGCAATGTATTGATTGGTGGCCTCGTATTGATAAATCACGGACGCGATGCAATCGGGTCCCTACTTCTATCCATATTACGGATGAGAAAGGGAAAGCTATGAATAAACCTGTTATCTGTCTCGTTACCATTCACGGCGTCGGCTTTGAGCAATCACCCACGCTTGATGAAGATGGCATGTATACTATTATCCCTGGCTATGCTGATCCTCTCCATGAATACCTGAGCGGGTACCTGGATGAAACGTGGCTCAGCGACGATCCTCTGCGTTCCCGTAGAAAACGTGGCGAAGCAGGTCCGATCTATGTCAGTAGCGTCTGGCCCGCCAACACCCAGCAACGCGAAAATGGCCTGAAACGCCTGGGCACCTGGGATCAGACTCACTTCAGAGATGTCGATGGCACTGATGCCCCACTGACCGATGGCACGGGCCGCATCAGCCATATTGCCCTGGTCTAGTCAGAACTAGAAGGGCATAAAGCTCTCCCCGGTGCCGCTATAGATGTCATGGGTACTAGCCTCATTCACCTATCACGGTATACCAATATCATTGAGATGATGCGTATGGCCTTTACCGACACACAGCCATTTTGGGACCCATTGCTGCACCTCTGGAACCAGAAGTCACAAGGCAATGCTAATCATCAACCAGAGCATACCGCTCCAACTCCGAGCTTGAAAGTTCGCCAGGAATTGAAAAAACCAGCCGTCCAGGGTGACACTGGACAACATCCTATGAGTGACATGATCACCGTAGTACGGCAACTGGAAAACGATGTGGCCGCCTATGTCTGCCATAATGAATTACGTGAACGCGTACGCAACTTTGTGCTGGATGCCTTCCTGCGCCTGGCTGGTCGCAACGACGTGGAAGGTATTATCATCAACTCGCATAGCAATGGAACCGTCGTCGCCCTCGACATTCTGCGCGACCTCCCACCATTTGCCGCCCGAAAGGTGCGAGGATTGATTACAGCAGGCAGCCCACTGCGTAAATACACCAATTTCTTTACCTGGGGCGAACAAATGTCAACCATTCCCAGAATAGAACAATGGGTCAACTTCCTGGACCTGAAGGATCCTGTTGCCGATCCTCTGGCTCCCGACTCATCGTGGAAACGCAACACGCCTACAACAGGTCATATGACGGGCCTGTATAAAACACTTGATCCAGTCACCGGCAAGATCGATGACATGTTCATCGATGATCGCGAGGTCGACAATCTAAAAAACAGTTGCGCCGGAGGTCTGCAAGCACACAACTATTGGGACAACAAAACACAGTTCGTGCAACCAGTCTCAACCATTTTAAAAGAGCTAGTAAGTACACCCGCAGTTAGTCAGCACTAGCTATGCCACCTATCAATCCAACTGGCCCACTGTTCAGCATAGTGGGCCAGCGTACGTAGCCTTGCAATGGCTAGCGGCGTCTCACATATACCCACCTGGCGCTCTTCCTCGTCAAAGATCGACTCGCCTAGAGAACGACGCATATTGAACACGAGCCAGTTCAACCAGATGCCCATAACCCCGTGCAGCGCATCAATACCAGCATCCTGCACAATACCACCCACCGCAACATAACTCTCCACCATGGCGACAAAGGTATCTTCGCGCACCACACCCGTCGCTAATCCACTCCAATCCAGGGCAGTGCTGACCAGTTCCATCGTGGGGTTGACCAGACCGGCTGCTTCCCAATCGATCAGCCAGGGGGAGTGTTCGTCCTGCCAGATGACGTTTTTTTGTGCAAGGTCGCGATGACTGACGACATACGCATGGCTCAGCCTCTCACCAGCCTGCTCACTTAAATGGCTCCACTCAATCAACTTGTGCATTACGGCACGTACTGGAGTGGCCCATGCAATCCCTGCATCATAGGCGTGCACAGTCAGCAGATCCCAATCATCATCGCGAAAGTGCTCCCACTCTGGCAGAGGCAACGGAGGAAACTGAAGATGAAGAGCGTGCATACGTCCCAACAGCGCCCCTATCAACCTGGCCCGTTCAGGCTCGACCGCTTCCGCTGATAGCGTCTCACCTTCGATCCAGGGATACGCTATGAATGTTGCACCCTCAATTTCCTGTAACGGATCTCCATTACAGCTCAGCGCAACAACGGCTGGCACCCCTTGAGATGCCATTGCCTGCGCGATGTCTTCACTGAGACGATAACTGTCATGGATAAATGGTTTTTGCATGATAACGGCATTCAATTGCTTCAAAGCAAATGTTCCCTGAGTCGTGTTCAGTCGCCACAAACCATGCAAAAGTCCACCTGAAACGGCCTGGGGTTCCTGAAGTGGATTTCCCAGGCCACATGCATTACAAAGAAGCTCTATCTGTGACTTATCGATCGCTCTACGCACTAAAACGCGCTTTCTGTCCCTCATGATAGGGAGCAAGGGCGGCATTTGCACTTACAATGGTCTGCAAACGATCCACCAGTTGCGAAAATTTTGCGGTTGGAATAGTTAATACCAGTTCGGAGGGCGTCAGGCCCATGTACGTACGTGCACCGATACAGCCAAAGCTCATCGTAGTCTCGCCGGTCTGCATCGTACGTGGAATTACGGCACAGGTGGGACGCCCAAAGGCATTCTGTCCACCTTGCAGCCAGTTCGTACTTCCTGATGCTTCGGCAATCAACATAGCCTGTTGATTATTCAGAACACAGAGGATCACATCAGCATCAACAGGAAATTCATCCAGACGACCATAAATAATGGACTGGTGCGGCTTTTGCACGACCGGCAATGCGCTGACCTCGGCTGGTGAGAAGTATTCCACGCTCGCCATCGTCTCCACTAAGACGCCTGCACGCTGCTGGGCTTCTGTTGGCATCGCAAAACCCATGGTCATCATGCCAATCGGGCACTCTTTATGATCATCGCCGTTCGCGTAGAACACGCCCTTTTCACCCAGACGCCAATAGGTACACGCAGAAGGTACCGGCGTTTCCTGATGCTGAATACCTGCGGGCACCTCCTCCACAAATGCTAAACCGACAGGCATGTGCTGCAATTGCAGCGCTTCAATGAAGCGCTGAGTCTGTTCCTGATACAAATTAATGCTCCCTTTTCGTTGGTACTATCATGTGAATTGAATGGCTCTCCATCCATCAAGGGGACCAGCGTCCATACTTCGTTTTCTTTGCAATGAGATTGGGCATATGCAAGGTGACGCCTTACCCTGGCCCCAACGCTTCTTGCCCTCCATTCTACCACGCCGCACGCAGGAAGGTCTAAAGGGACCGGTGGAGAAGTTACATGGGTCAAATGACCCATGTAACTTCTCCACAAACGCTCTATACTAGAACCAATCAGAGTAGAGACAATTTCTTAAATGAGAAAGCAGGCCTTCCGGTGAGAAAGCAACAACCATCTATTATTATACTTATTCTTTTTATTCTTCTCCTCCTCGCTCTTTCACCGCTCGTCTGGCAACAACTCAGCGCCGCGTTTATTCATCCATAAGATGACTACTGCACTTTATACTTCGCCACCAGCCCCTTGATCCATTTGCTCTGCTTCTCGGATGGCACAAAGCTTTTCTTCTGCAAACGCTTCGTCATATCATTGATGAAGTCGCGCTCTGTGCTGCTGACACGAGAGGTCGCACTATCGAGCGTGTCAAAGAGCGTTTTGAGGAGTTGTACATTGGTGCGCAATGCAGTGAGTTCCGGCGTAGCAACAACCGGGTTGTGAGCTTCGGGTGCCTGTGATGCCTGCCATTTGTCGTACGCGGAACGATCTCTATTGAATGCCCCCAGACCCGCCAGTTCGTCGGCTCGTTCATTATGAAGCTGACCTGCATGCCCACGTACCCACTCAAAGGCGGGTAGCTGTTTACGATAACGACTGAGTTCCCGATAGATCTCCCACAGATCGGGATTGGCCTTCATCTGATAGGTTCCCATCGCAACCTTGATCGTGTACTCACTATCACTATAAACCTTGAGGGGAAGCGTTGGGGGTGCCAGTGACAAAACTGCTAATACAG
>JACDAE010000291.1 GCA_013695595.1 Ktedonobacteraceae bacterium
TCCATCTGCTGGGCGGTGGTCCTCTGGGCCTGTTTGGGACTCCTGCTGGATACGCACAGTAAGGTGATCACCAAAAAGTATAAAAGGGAATTCTATGCGTATCGCTATCGACTATACCGCTGCCATGCGCCAGGGAGCCGGGATCGGTGCCTATGTCCGCAACCTGGTTGCAGCTCTCCTGAAGCAAGATGCCAATGACCGCTATACACTACTCACCAGTGGGAGGCCGACAGGCGCGTACCAGTTCCCAACCGCTGCAAATGTACGGGGCCGCAGCATATTTATCCCTGATCGCTATCTGAATATACTCTGGTATCGCTGGCGTGCCCCTATTCCCGCAACGCTTTTCTCCGGTGCAACGGATATCTATCATGGCCCGGATTTCGTCCTGCCCCCGCTCACTCCAAAAGTACGCAAGGTCGTCACCATTCATGACCTTGCCTTCCTGGACCATCCGGAGTATGCCGTCCCTTCACTGGCTGCATATCTGCGCAAAGTCGTTCCCGAAGCCGTCGCTGCCGCGGATGTGGTGGCAACGGTCTCTTCTGAGGTGAGCCGCACCCTGATCGAGCATTTTCAGACGCCACGCGAGAAGCTGACGGTTATTCCCAATGGTGTCTCACCCTATTTTCGGCGCATTAGCGATCCACTCCTTTTGAATGCGACGCGTCATAAGTTTGACCTGAAACATCCTCTGTTGCTTGGCGTAGGCACGTTGGAGCCACGCAAAAATCATGCGGGCCTGATCAAAGCGTTTTATCAGGCGCAAAAGAAGAAGAATGGACCTGCCATGCTCGCGCTCGCCGGTGGGCCTGGCTGGCTCTATGAGGAGACGCGCAACCTTGTCGCGGAACTCAAGCTTGAACGTAAGGTACGCTTTTTGGGTCGTGTGACCGATCTTGAACTTATTACTCTGTATAGTATGGCTGATGTCTTCGCGTTCCCCTCTTTTTTTGAAGGTTTCGGTGTGCCCCCCCTTGAAGCAATGGCCTGTGGTGCCCCGGTGATTACCTCCAATGTGTCTTCTTTACCAGAAGTGGTCGGCGATGCGGCCCTGCTCGTCGACCCCAGCAATATTGCTGCACTGGCTCAGGCAATTCAGACGTTGCTAGAAAATGAGCAACTGCGTGCTGACCTTGTCCAGAAAGGCTATCTACAGGCCCAAAAGTATACATGGGACATGTCTGCTCGTCGAATGTTACAGGTATATCAGAAGCTGTATGATGGTGGGACAGACTTTTCCAATGAGGAACTTGTTTTATGAAAATTGGTATAAATGCTCTTTTTTTTCAACATCCTGCCACGGGTAGTGGGCAATATATGACCCATCTTCTTTCTGCACTTGCTCAGATTGATTCTCAGAATGAATATGTTTTATTGGGGCCACAGCCAGTAGAGACTTCTCAGAATGCGTTTCCTTATCATGTGCAGCCGTTACCGGATTTTGCGACGAAGAATCACAATGTTGGCAAGGTCGTATGGGAACAATTTACGGGGCCAGGCGCGGCCCAAAAGCATGGCGTGGATGTCTTCCATGTGCCTTACTTCGCGCCCCCTCTCTTCCCGCGTACTTCAACCGTGGTGACGATCCACGATGTTATTCCAATGCGTTTGCCTGCCTATCAGCCAGACACACGTGTCAAGACCTATATGCGCCTCGTTGCCCGTGCTGCGCATAATGCAAACCAGATTATTACCGTCTCTGAACATGCTCGCCAGGATATTATCGATGCCCTTAAACTGCCTGCCGAGCGCATTCGTGTCATCTATGAGGCGGCTGGTGAAGAGTATCAACCAGTCACTGACCCTGAGATTTTGGCGAAGACGCGGGCACGCTACGGCTTGAATGAGCGCTATATCTTCTATCTCGGTGGCCTGGATCAGCGCAAGAATGTGCCGCAACTGGTCCGCGCCTTTTCCCATGTGCATCGCTTGCTAGGTGATCCCAACCTGCAACTGCTCATTGCGGGCAACCCGGATAGTCAGAAGGGGCCGCTTTTCCCTGATCCGCGCCCCGTTGCAGCCGACCTGGGCATGACGGGCCAGATCATTTATCGCTTTGTGGAAGAGGAAGACAAGCCTGCTCTTTATAGTGGGGCCGCCCTGTATGTTTTCCCTTCACTCTATGAAGGTTTCGGCCTGGGTCCCTTGGAGGCAATGAGTTGTGGTGCACCGGTCGTTTGCTCAAATCGCACCTCGTTGCCCGAAGTCGTAGGTGATGCCGCTCTGCTGGTCGATCCTGACAAGACGCAGGAGCTTATCGAGGCGATGCGGCGTGTGCTATCCGATGATGACCTACAGAAGGACCTGCGCGCTCGTTCATTACAACGTGCCGCCCAATTTAACTGGCAAAAAACGGCTCGCGAAACGTTAGCTGTCTATGAAGAAGCCCTGGCAAGTAAGAAGAGTAGTGTACGGAGAAAGAAGTAGAAGATGCGTGTATTAATGGTTTCCAAGGCCCTGGTTGCAGGAACATCACAACGTAAATTGGAAGAGATTGCTCGCTGTCCAGACATTGAATTAACGCTGGTGACGCCTGAGTACTGGTTGAGCGATGATGGAAGCAAGCAGATGCTCGAACGACTCTACACCAGCGGGTATCGCATGATTGTGACGCCAATGGCTTTGAACGGGAATTTCCACCTGCACTATTATCCGCAGCTTGGCCAGATTATGCGCGATGTCAGGCCAGAGGTGGTCCATATCGATGAGGAACCCTACAATTTCGCGACCTTCCACGCGATGCGCCTGGCGGAGCAGGTGAAGGCCCGTGCTCTGTTCTTCACCTGGCAAAACCTGTATCGGAC
>JACDAE010000292.1 GCA_013695595.1 Ktedonobacteraceae bacterium
CGGTGCGCGATTGGTCTCAGCCAGGCCGCAGATATAGTAGATGATAAACATCAGAGGCTGCACAAGGACGAACCAGGCCCAGGGCGTAAAGCCTTTGAAAAGAAAGTCCAGGACACCGATACCAGTATTCTTCCAGACATCCTGAAAGGCAATAAAATCCTTGATAGAGATGGTTCCAATGCCGGTCTGACCAGGATAGCCACCAGAACCGGCCAGCACGCTGGTCACCATGATGACCCCTACCAGAGACAAGACCAAGGGCAGTTCATAGGAGATCATCTGCGCGACAGCACGCATGCCACCAATGAGGGAATATTTGTTATTCGAGCCCCAACCGGCCATTACGACACCAACAACGTCAATGGAACTCATACTGACGTAGTAGATAATGCCGGTTGCTAGAGCTGTTCCGGGCAGGCTGAGGTAGGGAGAGAAGGCAAGTACAGCAAAGGTTCCGATCACAGGACCAAGAAAGATGACGGGTGCCAGGAAATAGACTAGCCAGTCACTCTCCGTAGAACGAATCCCCTCTTTCATAAGGAGCTTACCGACGTCAGCGATTGACTGTAAGAGGCCCCAAGGCCCCGTATGGATAGGACCCAGGCGATCCTGCGCCCAGGCCACAATCTTGCGTTCAAGCAATACCAGAACCGCAGCACTCGTCATAACAAAGGCGATCGCAAAGACTATCAAGATCAAATACTGCAAAAATTGCCAGGAAAAAATGGTCTGCGATAGTTGGGTTAGAATATCACTAGCAAGTGGAATTGCAGGATACATATACCAGCTCCAATCTCAAATTTCAAAGCGTGCTATCCAGGTCGGCGAGAGGGGGAGGGGAATAGGGTATGGAACATGATCTTCTTAAAAGTGCTGGGAAGTTTTCTCTATCATGTGAATATGCTACCGAATTCACGCTCCTTTTATAATACATTCAGGTGACCCGAATAGTTACTGCACAGTGCTACATCTAGCGCATCACGCCTTTTTTCCATGCATATACCAGACCGAGGGCCAGTATAACAATAAAGAAGGCGATTTCAATAAGTCCAAACAATCCCAGTTGCTTGAAGATAAGCGCCCAAGAGATAATAAAAACGATATCGACGTCAAAGACCACAAAAAGCAAAGCAAAGATATAAAAGCTAACAGGATATTGGATACGAGCTGAACCGATAGGCACTTCGCCTGATTCATAGGTTTGCAGTTTCTCTTTTGTTGACCTATGAGGAGAAATAAGCCGCCCCAACACAATTCCTGCCATTGCAAGCGCAAATCCAGCTGCTAATAATATAGCAGCATATAAATATGTCTGAGCACTAAAGGTATTCACACACTCTATCTCCAGTTTGAGGCTCCACAGGAGCAAGATTATATATATATTCTAGCATAGCAAATCTTCGAAGTCAAACCCACTTGTTTATTGTTCTGTTTATTAGAATGGGAACGCCCTGGGGGAAATCGGTCGACGAAGGATCGACTAAGCCCCACTTGCACGAGTTTGATCATTATATCCGTACCAATCAATCATCCCTTCCCAACTATGACGACCGCTAGTGCAATGAAGAAGCCATCTCTTCGTCTGTCGCTGAATCTTCCGTGCATCAGATCATCAGTAAGCGCTTCGTAAATCCGAGAACTAGTTGAGTAATGCTTCAGATCCGTCTGTGGGTCTTTACTCTATCTTTTCGTTCAGATGATCGTTTTGCTCTATCTTTTGGTATCTATTCCTGATAGAATAGTTATTATAACAGGATTATGGTCTAAACATGACGATCTTGAGCAGAAATACAGAGCTTTTCGGTTTACCTGATAGTCCTGAAAAAGAAAAAATAAGGAAACTTGCATGCATTCACAAAA
Source organism: Ktedonobacteraceae bacterium (assembly GCA_013695595.1). Taxonomy (GTDB): domain Bacteria; phylum Chloroflexota; class Ktedonobacteria; order Ktedonobacterales; family Ktedonobacteraceae; genus JACDAE01. The sequence continues at coordinate 1,861 of JACDAE010000292.1, forward strand.
TCTTGACCATTCAACAAAACTCAGTCTGCTCGATGCAATCAAACCCGAACATCTGGCTGATCCCTATACCATCTACCGCCAATTGCGCGAGACAGACCCCGTTTACTGGGACGAAGAGATCGGCACCTGGGTTGCCACGCGTCATGCAGAGATCATGACTGTCTTGAGCGACTCACGCTTCTCCGCTGTGCACTGGCTACCAACCGACGATAACGACAGTCCCTGGATCTCCCAGGAGACGCTTGAACAGGGAGGCACCGTGCTGCGTGCCATGGGCCGTCAGATGATCTTTCTGGACCCGCCTGATCATACGCGCCTGCGCGGCCTAGTTAGCCGTGCTTTCACCCCGCGCATGGTGCAGAAAATGCGCTACGATATCCAGCTTGTCGTCGATCAGTTGCTTGATACCATAGTGCCCCTAGGCCAGATGGAGATCATCTCCGACTTTGCCTTCCCGCTGCCCTCGATTGTTATCGCGCAAATGCTTGGCATGCCGCCAGAGGATCGCGAGCAGTTCAATGTCTGGTCCAATGCTTTTGGCTCGATCCTCACAGGCTCCAGTCGTACCCCTGAAGAGCTGATGCAGGCATTTATGAATGTGTCCGCCTTTATGGACTATTTTCGTCTGCACCTTGCTGAGCGAAAGCTGCACCCCAAAGATGATGTGCTGCAAGCCCTGGTGACCGCTGAAGATCATGGCGATATGCTCAGCGAAGAGGAGGTGCTGAGCAATTGTGTGTTGCTGCTGGCCGCCGGCCATGGCACAACAGTGCATCTGATCGCCAACGGCCTGCTTGCTCTCTTGCGCAACCAGGACCAGCTTCAGGATCTGCTGTACAACTCTGAGATCATCAGAGAGGCGGTCGAAGAACTCCTACGCTACGATAGTCCGGTGCAGACCATCGGACGCCTGGCGAAGGTCGATCTGAAACTCGGAGGGAAACAGATCCGTGCAGGTCAGCAAGTCGTCTGTAGCCTGGGTGCCGCTAACCGTGATCCGGCAGTCTTCAACAATCCCGATTGGTTCAACCTGCGACGCCCAGATAATCGCCAGATGGCTTTCGGGTATGGCATTCACTACTGCCTGGGTGCCCCCCTTGCACGCCTGGAGGGTGAGATCGCCTTCCCTGCGCTCATCAAACGCCTTCCCAACCTGCGCCTGGCCGAGCAGACCCTGAACTGGGAACCCACTCTGGGCTTTCGTATCCTGCGCGAGCTCCATGTAAGTTGGGATCATTGATATCAAATCCTGTTGGATACTGATGCTAAAGGAGCAGCCCCTGTAAGCATAGAGCAGATCTTCTCCTTCATAGTATGGATATTGTATCCTTCTCTAAGGGTTGATGTTTCCAAGCGCAAAAATGAGATCATGAGAAACCAGCCACCAGGATGCATGCGTCCATCGAGCATGAAGCCGTTGGACTTGCAAATACACAGCGACCTCGGTGCCAATGTGACTTCCAAAGGTCACAACCTGACGAAATTTCCGCCGCAGTTCTCGATTGGTGCGTTCAAGTAACGACGTGGTGCGTATCCATTCACGGGTCACCGTATCAAGTTCGTAATACATCAACGTTTGCTCAAAATCCCTCTGCAGGGTTGCAACGGATTTCGGGGCACATTCATGCCATTGTTCACCCCACTGAGAAAGCCGTTGTTTGGCCTGCAAGGCGCTCTCGGCTTGATAGATCATTGCAGCTTGCTTCATCATCTCTTTTCTCTTTTCCCGCCTTTGCTCTCCTTTGAGTTCGCTGCGAACTTTGTCTCCGACATTCTTCAGCTTGTGAAACACACACCGCCCACGAGATGTGCAACGAGATAAGCTCAAGCAAAAGGATGAGAAACAAAGGAGCAGTTGTGCAGACATGGTCAAAAAGCGGCGGGAACCGCCAGTAATCGATATCCATTGATACAGAAGAAGCGACCAAGCAACCCGTATCGAGGGAAGAAACAAAGCGTGCAGTGTGGATTTAGACGATGGCGAGGAGGTTGAGCTTGCCCCAGTTTCGTAGAGTCTTCGTAGGTTGGAGCTGAGAGGGATGAAAGACGTTTATACGTAATGTAACGTTTTAGCACAGTAAATATACTACGTCAAAATTAACATTAAATTCGTTAATTACCTATACATTCATAATGAAGTGGAATCATGTATACGAGCATGGAATGCCGAAGAACACGATTATAATACACTTTCATATAGGTAAAGAGCGCTGATCGTGCTTCATCATATGATGAATAAATTATTTTACCTACACATTCTTCTTTTAAGGTTCCAAAAAAACTTTCCATAGCGGCGTTATCCCAACAATTTCCTTTGCGCGACATGCTCGATTGTATGCCAGATTGCTCTAAGCATGCCTGATAAGCCCGTGAAGTATATTGACTCCCTCGATCACTATTATGCAACAGTCCTGCATGGGGATGGCGACGAGCAAGAGCCTGTTCTACTAGTTTATCATCACAGTTGCCTGACATCGACCATCCCACAATCATTCGTGAATACAGATCCACAATAACTGCTAAATAAAGTAGCAGTTTTCTGACGGCAATCTTGACAGCAAACCCCGCGAATCACAACGAAAAACAACGCACCCTTCGATCTTGCCAAACAAAAACATACGATTATGCATTGGAATAGTCATAGTGAGTAATACTCTTATGGACCAGAAGAGAGCTTGTATTTCAAGGCTCTGTTCTTCATCATTGTATTTCCATTCAGTATCATTTACTGCTCCTTGTCTTGGCGATAGTGATTTAGCCGAGCAGTTGTAATATCCTTCGGTACCATTCAATGAACTGCACATTGCGACACTGCTGCTGCGTTCCGACACAGAGTTGTCTTTGCTCACATAGCTGTAGGGGCTGGTAAATGGTGCTACTACAGCCATGTGAGCAAAGACAAATGCAGTCCAAAGTTGTATTTAACCATGCGATCTACCGTATCAGAAATGCCCCACCTGTGCCGAGTATATGGGCCTGCCCCTGTTTATCAACCTTCAGCAGTACGACCGTTTTATCGTGTGGATTGCCATCCTGCCCAAACGCAATTTGTCCACCGACTCCCTGAAAGGCGTGAGTGCCCGTCATATTCTTCAGTGCCAGTTGGAGATCCTGACCGGTCAATGTCGCTTGCTTGCTTGCAAAAGCTGTTTGACTGGCCTGGAGCAGTACTCGCATGGCATCATAGGCAAGAATTACTTCGCCAGTTGGAGTATCCTTGTTGGATTGTACCCCTCCAGCAGCAAAGATCTTTGCATATTCCGAAAAGAATGGAGGTTCCTGAGCCGATGGATCTACATACCGCCACTCGTCGGGAGAGGCAAAGGCGGTGAAAATTAAGTGGTCAAGCCCAGTAACATGCTGGTCGGAGACACCAATGAGATTGTAGAGATCATCTCCACCCATGACCGGTACTTGTGCGAGTTGCTTATTGGTTGACAGCTCTTCAAGCAGGGTGCCCGCATCTGCTGAGTATCCCGCAAAGTAGATGAGATCCGGGTGATAACTCGCAACATCTTTCAAGTTGGCATCCACAAGCTGTTTATTTTCGGCGTACGTTCCCACCGTGTATGTTTGTACCCTAGCAACACTCCCGCTGCTTGCATTATACTTGAAAGCGCCTGCGAGACTCGAACTATAGGCGTTGGATGGATCTACAAAGAGGGCGATGCGCTGTGCATGCAACGTGTTCATCGCGTAATTTGCTCCTAGCGCACCCTGACTACTATCAGGCGGAGCGACGCGAAAAAAGTAAGGCGAGATGCCGGTTAACCAATCACTGGAGGCCGATGAGGTAACCATTGGAATGCGTGCAGCCTGTAATGCGCTCACCACCTCGAAGGTATCCTGACTGACAGACCAGCCCTCTACCCCGATAATGGTCGGGTCAGATTTCGCGGCCTGCACAATCTGATTCACTACCTCTTCTGCGTTATTCGCATCGTTGCCAGTATTGGCAATCAGGAGCCGGAGCTGTGGGCATTTCCCCGTACATTTTTGATTATATTCTTGTTGCGCAACATAAGCCCCTTGCAGAATCCTGCGCTCTCCCGTGAGATCGATCTGCTCTCCTGTGATTTTTGTGCCCATAATCAACGTGAGATATGGCTGACCACTTTGCAACACCTGCAGATCCTCCAAATAGATACGTGCTTCGGCATCATTTCCATCCTTTTTTACCGCTTGCTGCAAAAGGCTGATCGCACTTTTTCTATTGCCCATTACCAGCTTTACTACTGCTTGCTTCTTGAGTGCACTATCAGCGCGACCAGGCTGGTTTATGTCGAAAGCCACACTTCCATCACTGAGACCAATACACTCGCCTGCCCCTGTTTTGACAACCCCGATGCCATGAGCCGAAGTGCGGAGTTGATTGGGTGCAGTAGCGCAAGAGCTATAAGATGGCCTTACCCGCAATGGATTAGCTACCGCGCCTCTATTATGAAATGGCCCTATCCACAATAGGGTAGCTACCGCGCCTGTACCTCCCATGAGGATGATCAGTATCAAGAGAATGGATAATCTCTGTTTTGTCTGCCTCCTCTGTTTTTGCCGTTTCGCAACGATTGGTTCTGTATGACTGATAAGACTATATCTTTCAGGATTTTCAGGTGGTGGTGATGTATCCCGCATGGGCATGGCTCCACCAGGTGGTATTCCACCAATAGTCTCATGGTAAGCAAGATGGTCCAGCACTGCAACGTTCTCGTCAAATGACCTGAACTCCATATGTGATATATTGGTCTCACCTACCTTGCGATAAAGGTCTACTTGCTTTCCCATTGATGCGAGAACTGATGCCTCACTAAAGCGATCCCCGACCAATCTGAAGAGATCAAGCGCCTGATGATAATATTGCCTGGCTGCTTCATCTTCACCACGAGATTGTGCCACATCGCCCATTGCTTGCAGAACGGTCGCAACGTCGTGACGATGATCCATCTGCTCAAAGCATGCGAGTGCCTGTCGATAGTACGGCATGGCGGCATCCATATGTTGGAGAGAGCAATGAACATCCCCAAGGTCTTTCAGCACAATGGCCTCATCCAGACGGCTTTCTACAAGGCGATAGAGACGGAGCGCCTGATTGTAATTGGCGAGAGCGGAAACCCGTTGATCGTTAAGACGCAGGACATCGGCAATCGCCTTCTCGACATCTGCGCGATGCTTCAATTCCTGAATCCGTTGTTGGTAGCATTCACTGATTGCCTGATCAAGCTTCGCAAGCCATTCATCAGCCAGGTGATGCTCGTTCACAATAGTCTGAGCTTCTTTGTAACGAGTAACAGCTTTTTCCAGATTGGTCAATCGATCCTTCTCTGGTAGATCGCTAAGCTCACGATAAGTGCAACCAGCATCATACAGGACCTCAACACGCTGAAGTGGAAATGCCTCGAATGTGTACACATGCAAAGCATTCTGGAAGTGACCGATTGCCATCGCCAGATTTTTCCCGTGATCTCCTTCGCTCAGGTTGTGGCTCTCGCAACCAAGCTGATACTGTCTGCCCGCCCACTCAGGGGTGAGCTGTCCGATGCGAGTTTGAATATTTTTCAGGAGTGAGCCTGGAACAGGAATGTTTCCCAGTTCGCGTAGCTGCTTCTCCAGATCATCGGGTCGTTGCTCCATAGGTTCTCCTTCTTTCCGCGGGGGTGGGGTTGATCACCGCCTGGTAACCTCATAGCTATAGGTTGAGGGGAATCCACTCCTGCCATCCACCAGCCATCTCTTGGTCACTGCTCGTTATCCCTCATTTCTCTCATTTTTTTTACCGCTCGCTCTCTCATTTTTTTTATGGCCTCGCGATCTTTACCGAGCTGGCTTGCTATTTCATGATCGGACAGTCCTTCGATGTAATAAAGGACAACGATTTCACGCTTAGGAGACCGTAGGCGGTCGAGCAGACGATACAGTTCCTCGATGTTTTCATGTCGTATCGCCTCATTCTCGGCAGAGAGAACGTGACAGCGTGGCATACTCTCAACACGACTTCTCCCATCCTTTGTATCCACAGAAATAACAGCAAGAAGACGTTGCCGTTTATCGCGCCGCCAGCGGTTCCGGCAAGCATTCGTAACTATCGTACTGAGCCAGGGACGGAAGTTGATGGCCCGTCCTCCTGCTATCAATCCGGGTAATGAGAGATATGCTTGTTCAAATGTATATGCTGTAACTTCCAGCGCGTCCTGTTGATTACCTAGCATCCCCAGCGCCATCGGGAAAATGGGGGTTTTGTATTTTTCCACCAGCAAATGAAAGTTGTCATTCAGGTTCTCTGTAATTTTTGCAAGTATTTCGGCATCGTCAAGGTCTCTCGCATAATCATCGTCCATAGGCCCTCTCCTAATACGGCGAAATATTATTCCCCTCAATAGTGAAACACCTGCAAAGAGAAAAAGGGACAATCCATATTAAATTTGTCCCTTTTTCTCTTTGCAGGTGTTTCACTATTGAGAGCAAGAGAAGTTGTCCCTTCTCTACTATGTGCCTATATGCTTGTACAGAGTATACAGCATCTAGTATTCATCGCTCACTTGAAGCAACTCCATATTTTGAAGCCGTGGAGGAATAGACATATGACACAGTTTCTGCATCGACCGGACTGGATGGAAAATGTTCTCAATAAGATCCCTCCGCGCTGGGCGATCATCCTGGTCGGCGAAGAGCAATCCCGCCAACTCGCAGCACTGACCCATGAGTTGCGCGGAAGAATATCGACAACTGGTGATGGAAAAAAGATCTCGTCAGGTTTCTCTTACTGGGGAATTGGCCCGACTATTGCCTGGACCCATGCCTGTAATGACCCCTTCTACCTGGTCATGAAGGAAAGTATCGAGACGTTTCCATATCGCTTCACGCGCATATTCCGTCACATAGAGCAGCAGCATTATCACTACGTCAGCCTGGGGGTGGGGACCGGCCACAAGGATCGCGAGATTTTAACGGAACTCTATAAGACACATCCTGGGCTTTTCTACTTCCCCATAGACATGAGTTCCGAGATGCTCATAAAGGGCATGCAAGAGGCTCTAAAGGGGATACCTATCGAGTCCAACAACGCATTGCCAATTCAAATAGATTTCTCCATCGTAAGAAATGTTGAAGAGATTCGTCATTTGCTCAATGAGATCGTTGGAGATGAGCCTATCCTCTTCTCACTGTTGGGCAACACTTTAGCCAACTTCGAAGGAGATGCAACACTCTTGAAGACTCTTGCCAGATTGCTCAGGCCACAAGATCGTCTGATGCTAGAAGTTGCCTATACCGATATGCTCTCCATTGATGCGGTTCAGGAAGCCATAGAAGAGTATTCCAGAAGCAGAGCATTTAAGGAGTTTGTGACTAGCGCGTTACTGCAAAATACGAACCTGTACATAGGTACCGAGGATGTCTCGTTTGCTGGTTCAATAGACTCTGATAGGGCATTACAAATTAAAGTGCTTTATCAGAATAAAACGGGTTCATCCACCAAGATCCTGTTGCCAGATCGATCAGAAATCGACTTTCCTGTTGAGGACACAATACGTCTCTACCTCACCCGCAAATATACTAATCAAGGGATAAAGGCTCTGCTGGACGAATGTGGTTTTATGCCACTTGCGCAAGAACTATCGACATTTTCCTCCACTTATAGTTCATATAACTTTGGCATGTCAGCAATGCTGCTAAAGCTAGCACCACCTAAAACCGCCAGTCGCTGGGAATCCGCCTTCATTAGCTACGGCTCTCCTGATCAAGCATTTGCCGAAAAGCTCAATCTGGCACTCACTGAGAGAGGTGTGAATACATACTTCTTTGCTCTTAACAAAATTCCAGGTGAGAAGGCATATCAATTCATGCGCAAAGGCGTCAACGAATATGATCGCACCATTCTCGTATGCTCTCAACAATCCCTTGAACGCCTTCCAGTCCTGAATGAACTCGATCTTGTGCTCTCCCGTGAGAGCCGTGAAGGAGGTAGCAGTCGTCTGATTCCGGTGACGCGTGATCGCTATGTCTATGATGGCTGGTCGCCGAGCAACAAACACTTGAAGACCTCAGTGCTTGATCGAAGTATTTGTGATTTCGTCGCGGACGACAACAGCGACGAGACAAAATTTACGATGGCACTTGAGGAACTTCTTCTAGCGTTGAGGCGCAAGGATGAATAAGCCAAGCCGGACAATGCTCTGATCAAGAACCAACGTTTCTCATCGTACCTCATTCCGAGGCTCTTGAGGTAATACTTCTTCTCAACGAAACGTGCTGGAATTTGCAATGTCGTGTGAGTATGAGAGTATGGCGACAGCGCTATGAAGAAGGTTCTCTTTGCACTGTCCAGCGTATGAACGTTTTTGTTTATATGGTAATATGGCAGAAGATCGAAGTATGCATTCTTCGAGGTATTGCTCAGTTATAGATTCCTGACGGCAATCTTGACAGCAAACCCCACGAATCACAACGGAAAACGGCGTACGCTGACGAACACAAGATGTTGTGAAGCGGCCTATAGAGGGCATTGACGGACATTAGCGAATAACGTCCGTCGATTCCGTCCCTTGGCACCTCCCTACTTGTAGGATGACGCCTCCAGCCGCATCTAGAGCCGCTGGAGGCGTTTTTTATTACTTCGATTTTCCCCTTAATGTAGCAACGGTGTAGCAACC
>JACDAE010000293.1 GCA_013695595.1 Ktedonobacteraceae bacterium
GTCGCAGGTCGATCACACGACTATCTATCGATGGGTGCAACGCTACGCTCCAGAACTCGAAAAGCGCTGTCGGCCCCATTTGAAGGCATGCACCGATTCCTGGAAAGTGGATGAAACCTCCATCAAAGTGAAGAATGTGTGGGTGTATCTCTATCGGGTGGTCGATTCTGAAGGCAACACCTTGGAGTTTCTCTTGAGTCCGGCACGAGATGCCAAAGCGGCTCAAAGTTTCTTCATCAAGGCGCTGAACTCTCTCGCTGGTTCCGCTTCCCAAGTTTGTCTCGTTGAAGAGATGGTGACCCAGTCGACAAATGCATCTGACCCTCTTACCACGAAACGTGCTCCTCGAGTGATCACTTTCGGTAAGAATGCTGCCTATCCCAAAGCGATGGCTGATCTCAAAGTGGCGGGAAGTATTCCCGCACCGGTCGAACTGAGGCAGGTCAAGTACTTGAACACCCTGATTGAGCAGGACCATCGGTGTATCAAGAGATAGGGATGGGCTTTTTCTCCTTCGAGACGGTCTGGCGAACCCTGCAAGGATACGAGATGATGAACATGATCAGGAAAGGGCAAGTGCAAAGCGTCGATAAAGGAGAGGTGGAAGGGCAAGTTGCATTGATCGCCACGTTGTTTGGAGTCGCAGGATAAACGCAACAATCAGAACCCCGCTCTCCTCATTTTATCTTCCTTCACTTTCTTGCAACACAACCCACCGACGAGCTTCCCCACGGTCATTGGTTTGCCTGGCGCAGTTCGATGGCGAGCGACAATCACACGATCGAGAAAGACGCCCTCATCCAGGTGCATCCACCCACCATCAAATAGTTCAACGACCTCGCCAGTCGTGACGCTCTTCACACCTGTGATCGGGGCATGAGTAAGTACCTGTTGGATCTGAGGATGTTCAAGAATCCGATACCCCCTGTCACGTGTCACAAGGAACACCCCTGATTGAATAATTTGGGCGATCACAGACGCGTCGCCATACTGTCCATCAAGACGAACCAGAGCCACACTTGTGGGAAGAGCAAATTGTGCCAGGTACGTGGTGATTGCCTGGAGAGCCGAAGCCAATTCCCCACGATAGTCACCATTGCCTCGACCTGCGTACGTGCCAACCCATTGACGAGTATGCATTTGAAGCACAGTGGCCCGCGTGCGGACCACCTCGCCACGCTTGCGCCCTTTGTAGCCAAGTGCACAGACTGCATCAAGGCGACGCCGAGCAGGAGGCAGTGTTGGATCGCAGGGCAGCGCTCGTTGCCGTGCCGCCTGACGTGTCGCATCCACATCAAAGACAATGTAGCGGCGATCCTGCCGATCGAAGATGCCTCCAATGGTTTCCGAAGTCCATCCTTCAGTGAAGCTCTGCCGCTCAAAGAGGGTGCGAAAGGTTTCCAAGCAAGAACGATCCATATCCGACAGGAAGCGACTGAACGTAGCGCGATGAGGCAGACATCGGCGTCCAAACAAGGCCATGAACGCCGTCTCGAAAGGCTCGACGCGCTCAAAGAAGTCTGCTAACGTCCGTTCTCCGCTGATGGCATAGCCTATGAGCAATGCAAGGAAATCGATCGGTTCATAGCTGCCAAAGCGTCCGCGCACTAAACGGACCTCATGAGCAAATGCATCAAGCAAACCGCGTGTTGCTAAATACTGAACAATGATGACCACTTCAGCAAACCACGCTGGGACTGAGGGGCGATCTACAGGAGAGGTGTGGACTTCAATACAACGGTTAGGTATCATAGGGAAAGAGACCTCCTTCTGAGAGATGATTTTGTTCCTTCTCATTAGAGATCTCTTTTTCTTCTTGCTGCTAGCTTGCTTGCATCTCGTTGCGCATCCCGTGGGTTCTCCCGCAAAATCGGTCCACTCTTCAGTTAATTTACCACCTATTCTGATTATAGAGTTGTCTTGCAGGATAATGATAGGCAACTCCGATACATTATAGAATACCAATAAGTACTTTTTAGAGATTTAAGAAACACGTGTGTTAACAAAATGTCAGCAAGCAGCGATATAACTAAAGAGATACGGATACTTAAAAGAGACTTTTGTCCACTTCAGGGTGGCTGGCGTACTTTTTTATAAAAGTGTGTAGTATCTTGTCCTGATGAATGTCATCTGATGACCAGATGCTTTCATGTGTAAGAGAGCTGCGTTTGTCCAACTGATTTCTGATCATTGCGAGGACAGTCGCAGAGTGATGCTTACAACATGACGGCATAAATTTGTGACGTCTGGTCAATAATACGTCATGGTAACGAGCTTTGTTTTTTCGAAGCTGAGAAAGGCGAAAGAGGCATCTGCATATGCAACTATTTAACCCATTCGTCCAGCGCTGGACGAGAGTTCTCATCGCAGGGATCATCTGCATCGGGATCACTATCGGAATAATGAATCCAGTAAATGCTGCTGGCGGAAACGTAAAGGTCTGGTTGACCACGTCCAACCTCACTTCCAAGTTATCACCGCAATCTGATCTCCAATTTTCATCCACTAATGGCTCCTCAGATACAACCGTCACGGTTAATGATTCAACTATTCGTCAGACCGTTGATGGTTTTGGTGCGAGTATGACAGATGCATCAGCGTATCTCATCTGGAATAGCCCACATAAAGATGATATTATGAAGCAATTATTCAGTCCCACTGATGGGATTGGAATAAGCTTTCTCCGCCAGCCCATCGGTGCATCCGATTATATAGCTGGACCCAATACGCCTGCGTACTACTCCTATGATGACAATGGGGGAAATCCAGATCCTGCTCTAACCAACTTCACTATCAAAAAAGATACCGCCTATGTCCTGCCGCTTGTCAAAGATGCGATCAACTTGAACCCAAAAATCAAGGTCATGGGAACGCCCTGGAGTCCGCCAGCATGGATGAAAACAGGCAATGATCTTACCGGGAAGCTTGGTGGTACGTTAAGAACGGAGTACTACGGAGCCTACGCAAACTATTTTGTGAAATATTTACAGGCGTATGCGCAGCAAGGCATTCCCATCTATGCTATCACGCCACAAAACGAACCCGAGACTCCAGCAAATTATCCCGGTATGATTTTTAGTGCTACCGATGAAACCACTTTTATCAAGAATAACCTGGGTCCGACGATTGCCAAAGCCACATTAGGTACGAAACCAAAAATTCTAGGGTACGATCAAAATTGGGATAGCGATAATTATATCAATACCATTTATAGCGATGCCCGGGCCAAAAGCTATGTCGCTGGTTCCGCATGGCATCACTATGCTGGTGATCCTTCTGAAATGTCGACCTCTCACAACGCCCATCCAGACAAAGAAATCTATGAGACGGAAGGTTCTCCTAGTTGTTCTGGCGGTCATCCACCTTCCTATACCTTCTTACGCTCGATGAACAACTGGTCACGGACAGGAGTCGCCTGGAACGTTGCACTGCGCCCGGATGGTGGCCCCTGGACTCCTACGGGCATTGGAACAAAATGTACGGCTCTAGTACAGATCGATCCGAGCAATAACAACATCAGTTATACTCTAAACTATTATCAAGTCGGACACTTTAGTAAGTTCGTCACACCAGGTGCGGTCGTTATTGGAGGACAGGGAAGTGGCAGCATCGATGTCGCTTCTTTCAAGAACCCCGATACTTCTAAAGTAGTCGTTGCACACAATACTGCATCCACCAGTAAGACGCTTCGGGTATCCTGGAACGGCGAGTCCTTTACCTACGCTCTACCGGCCGATGCAATGGCGACCTTCACCTGGCCAGGAATAGCATCTAGCCCATCCGGTATTATCACTGCTACAAACTATGCAGTTGCACCGGGGTCACGCAATGAAACCTGCACCGATGGTGGTGTTGGTGGTGGGCAAGATGTTGGTTATAATGACGCCGGCGACTATCTGGGCTATCACAACATAGATCTTGGCACGGGGGTAAACACGGTGAACGTCCGTTTTGCCACACTGAATGCGTCGACGGTGAATGGTATTGAGTTCCGCCTCGATAGTATGACGGGGCCACTCATCGGCACGCTGACGGTACGACCTACAGGGGGATGGCAGAACTGGACGACACAAACGACCTCGATTACGGGTGCCAGTGGTGTACACGCTGTCTACCTTGTCTTCAAAGGAGGGAGTAATATTGGCAATATACATTGGTTTAGCTTCTCGAACAACTAAATAGGACTGATAGCCGGCATTTATGAACCATCGCAAAATTTTCTAAAACGTGATTTTCATACTTTTAGAAAATTTTGCGATGGCCCATGAGAGAGTTTATAGGGTTGTGTTGCAAGAAAGAAACTGATCTGTTACACTCAAGGAAAAAAGAAAAAGAGAACTCCCCATGATCGAGCCGAACCCGTTCAAATGGCGTCACTTCCAGTCCGATCTCATTCTTCTGTGCGTGCGATGGTATCTGCGCTACGCATTGAGCTATCGCGATCTCGAAGAGATGATGCTCGAACGGGGTCTGCACGTGGATCATACCACGATCTATCGCTGGGTCCAGCACTATGCGCCCGAGCTGGAAAAGCGATGCCGGCCACATCTGAAGGCAGGGAACGATTCCTGGAAAGGTGGACGAAACGTATATCAAAATCAAAAAAGTCTGGGTCTATCTGTACCGAGCCGTCGATTCCGATGGAAACACGTTGGAGTTTCTCTTGAGTCCGATGCGCGATGCCGAGGCGGCCACACACTTTTTCTGCAAAGCGCTGCACATCACTGCTGAGAGCGTTCCTCAAGACAGCTTGGTCCAAAAGGTCGTGAAGGAAACCTCTCTTGAGAAGGGTATGAAGACCAGTAGAACGATGCCAAGGGTCATCAATGTCGACAAGAATGCGGCGTATCCCAGAGCGATTGCTGAGCTCAAAGCTGCAGGAGTGTTGCCTCTGCACGTGGAATTGAGGCAGGTGAAATATCTCAACAATCTGATCGAACAGGATCATCGGTTTATCAAAAGATTGACGAAACAGGGGATGGGCTTCTTTTCCTTCGAGACAGCGCGGCAAACGTTACAAGGATTTGAGATCATGAACATGCTACGCAAAGGGCAAGTGCATGGGGTAGACAAAGGTGATGTGAAAGGGCAGGTCGCATTGGTCGCCAAGCTCTTTGGAATCGTTGCCTAAACTGAAGACGAGAGGGACTCCATACTCAACGTTGTTTCTTCCTACTTCTTGCAACACAACCCGGCAAAGGTAGTGTTGCAAAAAAATTTAAGCTCGACAAATTGGAGTTTCCTTTGATTATGCTAGCAGTAAAAGGCGTAAAAGATGTACCTGTTTTACTGATTAAAAGTAGATTTTACCATACTTATATTGTCTGTTTTGCTGGGCTTAAAATTTTTGCAACACTACCAAAGATGTTGGCTTAGTATTGCTCATAGAGACACCTTCGAGTGCAAGAATGCTTTACAGGAGCATCTCCTATGTGCGGTACGATGAAGGAGTATCGTGCAGCAGAGCGATGAGTAAGGAAACGAGGCTCAGAGCAGCCAGAACGGAACTGGCGGCATGGAGACTATCCCAGGCATTGCGGATCTGCTGCCAGGCGGTGGGTAGGGTTGCGGGCGTCCAGGAGGCAATTTGCTGATTCAGCGGGTTATTGCCGAAGGCAAACAGAGCGAGCGTACCAGCAAAGCAG
>JACDAE010000573.1 GCA_013695595.1 Ktedonobacteraceae bacterium
ATCTTCTTGATCTTCGTTATCTTCTTGATCTTCTTGATCTTCGTGATCTTCGTTATCTTCGTGATCTTCTTGATCTTCGTGATCTTCGTGATCTTCGTTATCTTCTTGATCTTCTTGATCTTCGTGATCTTCTTGATTACAATAAAATTTTAAACGAACTATACGCTTCGCTAAAACAGACAAGCGCTTATATTCCTACGATACTGTTGTGCATATACAGCATCATTACCAACAACGGTACAATTTTAGCGCAGCACAGAGAGGAGCTTATGCATAATCTTCAGGAGTTCGCTCGTTCCACACAACACAATTCCACACTTGAGCAACGTCTTCTCATCAAAAGTATTTATAAAATCCTCAATCCTACTATAGCAAGTGTCCAGGCACCAATGATAGAAGTCAATGAGAAAGCAAAACGGATCTTCGCGTTTCAGCAACAGGAAACATTGAAAAAAGATGATGTTGAAGCGTTGCTAGAGGCATATACAGATACGAGGCAAACAACGAAAGAGATATGGCAACAACTAACGGGCGAAGGTATGACTCAATCCTGGAACAGTCCTCCTGACAGGGTGGGACAGTTGGCATGGAGACAACTTTCGCAACAATGGAATATGGACGATGGTGCGAGAGATGTTGTGATCCAGAAATTGGATGATGATAATGCAGTTATATGTACGGCGGCGGCGCTGATGTTGCAACAAAGCAAACAGTTTACGGAAGATGAACGTAAGGTGGCAGCGCAGAAGATCATGCGGATTTTGCGGGATGAGGATCTGTCACGGCGTCCGTTGGACCCGCCAGATAATTCTAAGGTATGGCGGTTGGATGATGTGTTATTTGAGACGTTGGGGGTTTTGGGGGAATGATTGATTTCCACAATTACCATCTTGCCAGAACGCACATTCTCTGGTATCATAGAAGCACAACGAATGTTTTACAGGCAATGATGGAGCCAGTACGCCGCCTGCAACTGTTAGAGAGAGCCTGCACATGGTGGAACACAGGTACAGTCACGCGCGCAGAAGATCACTCCTGAGCCGCCAGCCGAAGCATCAGTAGGCCTGGCCGGTCCCTTCCCGTTATCACGAAGGCTCATATAATGTAGCAGATTCATGTCAGACACTTCCTGCTGAGTGGGCGTTACAGACTATGGAGCGAAAGTGAGCTGGATCACCTTCATCAAGAAGATGCCAGCTAATCAGGGTGGTACCACGGGAGCGCCTCTCGTCCCTCAGCAGGACGAGAGGTTTTTTGATTGTATTTTTCCAGAAAAGGAGCACCCAGACAATGAAGACGAAGCTGCTCTACCATATAAACAGCTTTACCTACGAATGCACGGCTAAGGTGGTCGCGGTAGAAGGTGACGAAATCGCCCTCGACGCAACCGTCTTCTATCCCGGCGGCGGCGGACAGATGGCCGATCGCGGCACCATCACCTGGAATAACCAGGAGGATCAAGGGTCCGTCATCGCAATGAATAAGCGCGGCGACATCGTCTGGCATACCATCGATTGCGCTCCACCAGCGGTCGGGACCGAAGTCGTCGGCACCATCGATTGGGATTTTCGCTATCAGATGATGCGCACCCATACCGCGTTACATATTTTGTGTGGCATTATCTGGAAGGAATTTGGCGTCCAGGTCACGGGTGGGCAGATGTACCCGGATCACGCTCGCATGGACTTCTCGATGGAGAACCTGAACCGCGAACGCATCGATGCTATTCAGGACATGGTCAATGAAGCCATCGAAGCAGACTATCCGATCCGCGTGTATAGCCTGCCACGCGAGAAGGCGTTCGCCATTCCAGACCTGGTACGCACCCGGATTAATCTGCTCCCACCGGATATCGAAGAAGTACGCATTGTGGAGATTGTTGGACTTGATCTCCAGGCCGATGGGGGCACACACGTCAACCACACAAAAGAAGTCGGTAGTATCGAAATCGCCCGTACCGAAAATAAAGGGCGCATCAACAAACGCTTACATATCGTATTACGTGACAGCAGAACCTAAAACAAAATATATTGGGCATAAACACGGATCAATGCCAATGGTGTACGGGCGCGATTTATAAGCCCGCCCGCTACCCCAATGGTGTACGGGCGCGATTTATAAGCCCGCCCAGAATCACAATCGTGTACGGGCTTATAAGCCCGCCCAGAATGTTTAGTATCCCGCCCAATCACGAGGAGAGATCGAAGTGTCAGTACAATCAACCGTCTTTCAGCCGGTCGTCGCCGCCGATCGCGTCGACTATCCGGCGCTGGAACGTACCATCCAGCAATGGTGGGATAACCATAACGTCCGCCAGAGCTACCTGAAACGCAACGAGCAGAGCCATAAGCAATACTCGTTCCTGGATGGCCCGATCACAGCCAATAATCCGATGGGCGTGCACCATGCCTGGGGCCGCACCTATAAGGATCTCTATCAGCGCTTCAAAACGATGCAGGGCTACAAACAGCGCTACCAGAACGGCTTCGATTGCCAGGGGCTGTGGGTCGAGGTCAACGTTGAACAGGCGCTGGGCATGAAAAATAAGCGCGATATCGAAGAATACGGCATCGCCGAGTTTGTGGAACGCTGCAAAGAGCGCGTCTTTACCTACGCCCGCCGCCAGACCGAACAATCGATCCGCCTGGGCTATTGGATGGACTGGGGCAACGACTACTACACGCTCTCAGACGAGAACAACTATACGATCTGGTCCTTCCTCAAAAAGTGCCAGGAGCGCAACCTGATCTATAAAGGGCGCGACGTTATGACGTGGTGCCCACGTTGCGCAACCGGCATCTCGAACATGGAGATCGAAACCGAGGGCTACAAAGAGGTCACGCACCTGAGCCTGTACGTGCGCTTCCCATTGGAAGATCGACCCAATGAATACCTGCTCGCATGGACTACGACCCCCTGGACGCTCGCAGCGAACGTCGCCGCCGCCGTGCATCCCGACAAGCCCTACGTCAGGGTTGAGCAGGATGGCGAATTTTATTACCTCGCCGAAGCGCTCCTGCCCGTCCTCAAGCAACTCAAGGGACGCGACAAGGGCGACTATCGCGTGACGGAGACGCTCAAAGGCATCGAGATGGTCGGCTGGCGCTATAAGGGACCCTTCGATGAACTTCCCGCCGAACAGGGCGTGAAGCATGTCGTCGTGCCCTGGAAAGACGTGACGGAGACCGAAGGTACAGGCATCGTGCACATTGCTCCCGGCTGTGGCCGCGAAGACTTCGGCCTGTCAAAAGAGTTTGGCCTGGATGTGGTCGCGCCCGTCGATGAGTTTGGCGTCTACCTGCCCGGCTACGACTGGCTCACGGGCCAGAATGCCGCCGAAGTAGGGCAGCAGGTCGCCGAGAACCTGACCCAAAAGGGCTTTCTCTATCGCCCACAAAACTACAAGCACCGCTATCCCACCTGCTGGCGCTGCAAAACCGAGCTGATCTTCCGTCTGGTGGACGAATGGTTCATCTCGATGGAAAAGCTGCGTTATGAGATCATGGATATCGTGAAGCAGATCACCTGGTTCCCCGCCTTTGGCCTGGAACGCGAACTGGACTGGCTGCGCAACATGGACGATTGGATGATCTCCAAGAAGCGCTATTGGGGACTTGCACTGCCCATCTTTGATTGCCCCGCCTGTGGTACCTTTGAGGTCATCAGCGGCAAAGAGGAACTAAAAGAGCGGGCCGTCTCCGGCTGGGAAGAATTTGAAGGCCATACGCCACATCGTCCCTGGGTCGATGCCGTCAAAATCCAATGCAAACAGTGTGGCACTGAAGTCTCACGCATCAAAGATGTCGGCAACCCCTGGCTCGATGCGGGTATCGTGCCTTACTCGACGCTGCATTATAAGACCGATCACGCATATTGGGAGCAATGGTTCGCAGCGGATTTCGTGACTGAGTCGTTCCCCGGCCAGTTCAAAAACTGGTTCTATTCCATGCTGGTCATGAGCACCGTATTGGAGAATCAGCCACCGTTCAAAACGCTCTTCGGCTACGCCTTGCTGTTTGGTGAGGATAGCACGCCGATGCACAAATCAAAGGGCAATCAGGTTGTCTTTGATGACGCGGCTGAACGGGTCGGCTCTGATACCATGCGCTGGCTCTATATGAACCACATCCCGGAACAGAACCTGAACTTTCCGCGCATCCCTACCGAAGAAGAGATGCAGAAGTCGGCTGAAACGGGCATGCCTGTACGTCTGAGCGAAAAGTGGATGCTCACGCGCAAAACGCTGGACAAGATCTGGAACATCTACTGGTTCTTCGTCACATATGCCAACATCGACGCGTTTAATCCGACGCAGCACAACCTGCCCGTCGCCCAACGCGGCGAACTGGATCGCTGGATCATCTCAGAACTCCAGCAGACAATCGGTGTGGTGACGGCAGGGCTGGAACATTACGACACCGTCAAGCCAGCACAAGCAATGCAGGATTTCCTGGACGACCTGTCCAACTGGTACCTGCGGCGTAGTCGTGAGCGCATCTGGAAATCTCAGCTCGACGACGACAAACTCGGTGCATACCTGACGCTGTACGAATGCCTGACGACCTTGCTCACTCTGCTCTCGCCATTCATGCCATTTATGACGGAGGAACTCTATCAGAACCTGGTGCGCAGCGTGAATCCACAGGCACCCCTCAGTGTGCACCTCAACGATTGGCCGCAAGTGAACAAAGAGTTGGTGAACGAGCAGTTGACTAATGAGACGCACCTTGTCATGCGTATCGTTGGCCTGGGTCGTTCGGCACGTGAGAAAGCACAGATCCGTGTACGTCAGCCGCTGAACTCGCTCTATGTTCGCGTCCCTTCTGAAGCCGAAGGAGAGGCCCTGCTACGCCTCAAAGATCAGGTACTTGAGGAATTGAACATCAAAGATCTGGAGATGCTAGAGGAAGACAGCGACATGCTCGCCTATCATCTGAAGCCGCTGGTCAAGGTGCTCGGTCCCAAACATGGACCCCTGGTACAGAAGATCCTGGCCTTCTTTAAAGGATTGGACGCCCACGGAGCGCAGAACGCGGCTCGTCAACTGAACGAAAACGGTGTGCTCAAGTTCCTCATCGGCGAGCAGGAAGTTGACCTGACACGCGAGGAGATCGAAGTCAGCGCAACGGCTCGTCCCGGCTTCGTCACCGCCGAAGAGCATGGATACATCGCCGCGCTTGAGACCACCATCACGCCTGAATTGCGCGAGGAAGGAATGGTACGCGATCTGACGCACTTCGTACAGGACATGCGCAAGAAAGCAGGCCTGAACATCGAAGACCATATCGGACTGGCCCTTTATACTGATGTCGAACTGGCTAATATTCTCACAGGCTATATGCACGAGATCCGTGCCGAGACGCTTGCCGATAACCTGCTCGTCTCGATCAGCCAGCGCGACTATCCATCATTCGAGGAGACCTATCGGGAGACAATCTCGCCTGCTTCACTGAAGAAGCTGGAAAATTACACCATTGAGGTCGTACTGGGCAAGATTTGAGGCTGAGGGGAGTAATACAATGGAGCGCGATCAAAAGCAAAATAACGGGGAGACACCACCCCTGGTACCACCTCGTCGGCAGGCCACGATCGCGCCTTCCGATGTGCAACAATTAGCCAGAAGTACAGAAACAGATAATTCACTCTTATTATCAGGAAATGAGCGACATTATCGCTCACTCACCTCTACAACCGCACAGATTTTCTGGACGGCCAAAGCAAATGGAACAGTTGAAGATATCCCGATGTGGAGGGCATATACAGGGCAGTTACGGGAAGAAGTCGAGGGGCGTGGCTGGTTAAAAGCGCTACACCCCGATGATATCAAGCGTGTCATTGCTGAAGGGCAACGCGCTTTTCGCGACGGGGATATCTTCGAACTTGAATACCGTCTTTTGCGTTACGATGGCATCTACCGCACTTTTCTCGCACGCGGGATTCCCGTCTTTGAGCTGGATGGTCATGTCCGCGAATGGGTAGGAGCCAGCACTGATATTACAGAGAAAAAACTCCTTGAAGATGAACTGCGCGAAAGTGAGCAACGCTTTCGCGCAACATTTGAACAGGCTGAAATAGGGATCGCACATATCGATCTAGAGGGTCACTTCCTGCTCGCTAACCAGAAATTTTGTGATATCTCAGGTTTTACCTACACACAACTACAGTCACCCACCATAGGTGAGCTACTTCTCACAGAAGAACTCGAAACCATCGCCGAAAATGTGTATAAACTCATGATGGGCGAGATCCAAACATATTGTAAGGAAGTGCACTACATACGCAATAATGGTTTACCGATCTGGGTCAATCTCACGCTTTCGATAGTCAGAGACGCAATGGGCAAACCATCATACTGCCTTTCAACAACAGAAGATATTACCGACCGTAAGCTTGAAGAGCGGCGCACACATGATGCACTCAATGCACTCCTGGCAATGGCCGAATCTCTCGTCGTCCTTCCAGACGAAACAGAGGCAACCAGCTCAATATTTACAGCCCATGAAATAACGCAAAATCTCACCGAACTCACATGCAAAGTGCTTGGGTGCCAGCACGTCGGGCTACTCGCATTAGAACCTCGGACGGACGAAATCATTCCTATGGCAACTGTTGGCTTTGCCCTGAACGACGAAAAGAATGAAGCCATTGTTAATCTATTCAAACAGCAATTTGTTGAAAAACTCACTGCAACATACATGACTCAACTACAAGCTAATGAGATCGTGATAGTCGATCAGGAACACTTTCCCACGTTACCAGACGGTACACACTTCACCCTGGTTGCTCCAATGAAAGTGTATAATCAATTTATTGGCATTCTTTTCTTAGGTTACGGCACTGAAGAACACGCATACACAAACAATAAAATATCCCTCATTAAAGCCGTCGCACGTCTGGCAGCACTCATCATCGAACGACAACGCCTGCTTAATGAAAGGGCCGAAGCGCAAGCGGCAGAACTGGCACAACGCGAGGCCAACAGGCGTATGGATGACTTCTTGAGCATTGCCAGTCATGAATTACGTACCCCATTAACGACAATCAGCATTCATATCCAGATGGCCAATCGCCTTTTACATAAAGTACAGCAACAATTTGAGGAAGAGCAGCAGGGCGAGCACTCATTATATGCCCCTCTTCAAGATATGCTCATTGGCACAGAAGTTCAGGTCGAAGTGCTCAACCGCCTGGTCAATGACCTGATTGATATTTCACGCATTCAGACCAATAAATTGGAGCTTCACACTCGTCTACAGCCCTGTGATCTGATCGTGCTTCTACAGGAAGTTGCCACCAATCAACGCTATAGGACACCTTTACGGACAATTAACCTCGACTTACCTTTAGCACAGGCCGCCTCCTCTATATTCGTGATGGCCGATCCTGACCGCATCACCCAGGTTATTGTTAATTACCTCACGAATGCCCTGACTTATTCAGCTCCAGATACAATCGTTACACTTGCTCTGCAAACACAAGGAGACAAGGTCCGCATTGCAGTATGTGATCAAGGATTGGGCCTTTCATCCGAGGAGCAAGCCAACATCTGGGACCGTTTCTATCAAGTTAACAATCATCGGATGCCAATGCATACCACTAGTGTGGGCCTGGGACTCGGACTCTATATCAGTCGCTCACTTGTTGAACAACATGGGGGACAGGTTGGCGTTGAGAGCACGCTCGGCATCGGATCGACATTCTGGTTTACGCTCCCCTTGATGCCATAATTACCATTTGGACAGTCTCTTTATAATAAACACATGAAAGAGAAAAATCAACGGCCCCATGAAATACAGAGCCTTACTAGCACGGGCACAACGCCACTACAAAGTCATGTTGCTATAGTTATCAGCATGCTCCTTATTCTTGTTTGCGTTGTCGCCTATCCATATGCTACAAATCAGGGGCCGCGCGGCTTCCTCTTCTTTTTTATAGCAACTTCCCTGGCCTCATTCGCTGCACTGATGACTTCTTATTTGCTCTTAGGTCAGTTCCTCGGCACCCATCGACCATCTCTGGCAGTCCTTGGAAGCACCTATCTCTTTGTTGGCTTAATCAATATTCCTTATCTACTCGTCTCGCCCGATCTGCATATCAAAGATGATTTTTTTAACACCAGTGCCTACGCCAGTATCTGGTTGTGGATATTCGCACAGATTGGCTATCCACTCGGCATCCTTCTCTACATCTTGATCGATAGGCATTACAATACTACCCATCTATCAAGTGAACACACAAAACACCTGCTCATTTTTCTTACCGTAATTATTCCTACCATAATCATTGTTTTATCTATTATAGCTATAGATGCTTATAATGTATTACCCCCTATTACCACTGGAGGCCAGCAGCCCTTACTCATCATGCCAGTAAGAATATTCTTCTTTGGTTTGAATGCCTTCATGTGTCTCAGTGCCCTATTGCTTCTGCATCGGCTCAGCATTCTACACCTGTGGCTACGTGTCAGCACACTCGCAGCACTCATCAATATCTCGTTCACGCTCTATGCAAGGGGACGTTATACCGTAGGCTGGTATGTCTCACGCATCAATGGGCTGATGGCTGCAACGCTTGTTTTGTGCGCATTACTTTATGAAGTCAACAAACTCTATACAAAATTAGTGCAACAAAACGAGGAACTGGCAAAACAAAATCGGATACAGAGCGATTTTCTCTCAGTTGTCGGACATGAATTTAGAACTGCCCTCACCAGCATCCTTGGCTTCAGTGAGATGATGCGCGAAAAAGATCTGGATAGTCAGGATATCCAGGAATATGCAGACGATATCCACAGCGACGCAACACGCCTGACACGCCTGATTAACGATCTGCTGGACCTCGAACGTATGAAGTCTGGAAGAATCGAAATGAACTGGGAAGAGATAGATATCAACGCGCTTATACAAGAAATCATGGACCATACGTATGCCACATCACGGCCAGAGCAGATTCAGCTTGGTCTGGACCCACACATTTCCCCCATAAAAGGTGATCGCGATAAGCTGACTCAGGTTATCACAAATCTGGTGAACAATGCAGTAAAATATTCGCCCGATGGGGGTTCTATTCTGATAGGAAGCAAGCAGGAAGGTAACACAGCTCATTTTTTTGTGCAGGATCACGGGATGGGTATTCCAGCAGGAAAGTTGGATCAGGTATTCGAACGTTATGCCCGCGTTGAGTCGGATACAAGCCGCTATATTGGAGGAACGGGCCTTGGACTACCGATCGTGCGGCAGATTGTAGAAATGCATAATGGGAAGGTCCACGTAGAAAGCATATTAGAGAAAGGCTCCACATTCCATGTTAAACTACCCATCACAAGCCACGCTGAGCCTGCAAACAAAACATCACAGTTGGCGGTCGCCAACCGGCATATTCGCTAATGCCCTTGCCACTTCTGCAACAAGGGCAGGAGTTCAGCAAGATCCGTGATAATCGCGGTTGGTTTGATATGCTCTGGCTCTGGCCACGGATACGTTGTCTTCTTCCAGATGGCACGTAGACCAACACCAAGCGCACCGCCAATGTCATCAACCAGGCGATCCCCAACCATGACACACTGCTCAGGAACAACCTGTAGACGACGCATCACTTCCTGAAAGACTGATGGATGCGGTTTTGAATATGGGAGATCAGAGGTATAGACGATCTCATCGAGCAAAGGCGTCAGGCCATGCAGCGCAAGATCGGCATTATGCCATTCAGCGGCCCACCAGGTATTTGAGAGCAGGCCAAGACGATAGCCACGCCTCCGCAGCTCTTTGAGCGTCGCGATCGTATCGGGGAAGATGACAGCCCACCCATTCACGGCCTGGGCATACCCATCCAGCGCAGCTACAAGTTCTTCCTCACTGGCGTTATGTTCCAAACGCGCAAAACCGGCCTTCAATACCTCTGTAGGAGTGCTACTCGCCTGTCGCTCTGCTACCTGCAACCAGTGATTCTTCTCGGCGTCGCGCATGGCCTGCACATAAGCATCCTGTGATGGCAAGCCTGTATTAGATACTTTAGAGATAAGATAGTCATAAGATACTCCCCAACGACGATTCACGTTCTCATCCCAATCGGGCCAGTCGATCAGCGTGCCACCAAGATCAAAGATTATAGCTTGTAGAGTGGTCATTTTACCAGTCCCTTACGTCTCATCTGATCCAGGTCATACTCAGCAGGCTCCAGGGGATTAACACCAGCGGAAGCACATGCCCACCCGATCTGGGCAAAACCAGGCCGCAAGCCCTGTGTCGCCGTTGTAACCTGTTCGCTTGATATCAGGCTCAAGCATTCCTGACGCTGCTCAATCGCTTTTGCATCGTTATACTGGCCTCGATAACCAGCCAGGAGAGCTTCGTGCGGCGCAAAATCGTTATAGGGTACATTTAAGCCTGCGGCGATCAAGAAGAGCCAGTAACCAACCTGGCTGCCCTCCAGAACGGTATCCGATTTGCGGCCAGAGTGCACATGCTCGCCCATTTGCACACCGGCCAGTTCTTGCAATTCGTCGGCCAGGCGCGATACGAGATAGCTCTGACTATGCTCCTGCAACAGGCGCGATGTATTGGACTCTTCGCTCAGGTCGTGGTCACGCAGGTAGAGATACACACCATAGAGCTGGCGTAATTCAGCTTCCAGTTTCTTTTCCTGTTCTGGTGTCATAGAATCGGCGGTGAGAGGGCTATTCTGTTCTGCACTCACGGTCTGCTCCTTCGCGCTTGCATAAACAACGGCAGGATCAAAAATACGTTCGGCAACTGTTTCGTAGCTATCATCTGGCTCCAGGCGGCGGTAGTAGCAACTGGCGTACCCATCATGGCAGGCGGCACCTCCACGTTGCACGACCTGTATCAAGAGGCTATTCTCTTCGCAATTGATAAAAATAGCGCGTACTTCCTGTACATTCCCCGATTCCTCCCCCTTGTGCCATATCTTGTTGCGTGAACGACTGAAAAAGTGGGTCTGCCCCGTCTCACGTGTCAACCTGAACGATTCCTCGTTCATCGATGCGACCATCAACACTTCATGACTCGCGACATCCTGTATGATGACAGGCACAAACCCCTGGCGATCAAATTTTAACATAGCTTTTTCAGAACTCCCCTTCTACAAATGAGATACCCAGATTTTGCGAGTATATCATATCACAAGCGTTGATAGCTTCACCCAAAAATTGTGTCAGAAAAAGAGGGGATAGGTGTTCTCCATTTCATGTAATACGAGAATAAAACGTAGGGACCATATTTATAGCGTCTAACAATTTATTGAAGGACACACAAAATATTCTTCAATAAATTGTTAGACGCTATAAATATGGTCCCTACGTTAGATGGTTCCTATGTTGGTGTACGAGATGATTTTATACAGAAGAGGTGGCCTTCTGGGCTAGCACTTCCAAGGTAGTGAAGTCATACTCATAGTAGCGTCTCAACTCTTGCGGCGATGCATTTTTGCCCCACTCGTACATGCGCCTCATCGCCTCGGTCGAGCCATCATGATACTGACGGAGTACATCGGCGAGATTGAGTGGAGTGGGCGCAAAAGATGCCTGACGGAAGGTTTCTGAAATTGCTGTGACCGCCTGCTGAGGTGTACGCGTCCCCGCTTCTACCTCTTCGATGAGCGCGACCAGATCATTAAACAGAGTCTGAAATTGTGGCAGGTCAGGGCTGAAAGAACCTGGGAAGGCAGCCTCTTCAAAAACATTGAAAATGGTTGGATCGTGCGTTTCTTGATAGCGGAAATACGTACCAGAGATACGCGACGAACCGAGATTCCACGCAAGAAACCAGACTTTAGACCAGGCCCGCCAGAGATCGAAATCGCGGAATGCGATATACGAACCATGCACAAGCCCATCATTAAAATCGAGTGCGGTCTGGTTCATCTTCTCTATATAAGCGAAACGCTGCGCCGAGAAATCACCATCGCCGAACGCCTCCAATAGGATCGCCACAAACGAGTTGATAACCTGGGTAGTATTCGCCAATCCGCGCGAGAACAGGGCATCAATTGCACCAGCAGCATGACTCATAAGTGCCCAACGATCCCCAACTGTCTGACGGCTGGAAAACTGGGTGCGCTCGGTTGAAATCCAGGGACGCGTGGTGTGTGCCTCAGTGAATTGATCGGCAATACCGGGGAAACGGGCGAGGAATTCGTCCCACTCCTGCTGCGGCATCTTATCAGTTGGTTTGGGAAAACGGCGCTCGTCCAGGTTCAAGCCAACACTACATAAAGGATTGGTCGAATCCGCATGATTATTAAAAGGGATCACCCACATCCAGCCGCCATCAAAGATATGATGGAGCGTTCCGCTATCCCACAATGTCGGCTGCCCACTCGGCTCCGTACAGCTATCAAACGGTTTTACACCTTCCATATGGGTAAAAAGGGCGCGCGAATGAGTCTTGAAGCGTGGCGGCTGCTCGCGCAATTGAAACATATTGGCAAGGAGCGAACGCTCACCGCTGGCGTCTACCAGGTATTGGGCGGTGAAAGTCTCACCACCCTCAGTGTGCAAGATCGCTTGCTTCTCCGTCATTTCGATCTGTTTGATGCTTGTCCGTTGCCTTGCCGTAGCCCCATACTTCAGTGCTGTATTAAAAAGATATTCATCAATATCTTGTCGATAAAGGTGCATTTCAGGGCCAAAGGGGAAATCTGACACGTTACACTGCGTCACTTCTTGCGGGTTTTGCCTTTCATGCTCGTGATGATAGACGAAGCCGAAATTGCGCTTGACTCCACAGGACGAAGTAACATGCTTTTGCAAGCCCTCTAACGTGCTACAATAAGCGATTTCTGGAACGTCGTAACGTGCAGCCAGAACCTTCAGCATGTAGGAAGTTTCACCAATCGTTGATTCACCCAGTGAGAAGCGTGGATGGACTCCGGTATCGATGAGCAGGACGCTTAATCCCTGCCGTGCCAGAATACATCCCGTCAATGAGCCAGCAATACCACTGCCAATGATGGCAACATCAAAGCCAGTTTCAGTAGCATCCTTGAGCATCTACCCTCCATTGAGAATAAAATAACATATGCCCTTGCAAGATCTACGAGAAGATTCTCAAAGGCAACGAAATTCCGCAGGCCGCGTACATCTGCGCATCTTCATTATAATATATTGATATACAAGAAGCAATGCATTAAGATCAAAAATTGGAACACCGCAAACCATGGGCAAAATAACTATATGCCATCTATTAGAGTTTAGATAATCCGAAAGCAAACAAAAACATTCGGCTTTCGATTAAGAGTTTTTATGTATATTTAGAGGCTTATACTTTTAAGTATAAAGGGAAAGAAGATGTGTGAGGAGGACTCTACTCTTTTAGTATAACATATGTTACCTGGGAAACGGGTTCTGGTAGGAAATCGGGCTTGTAAACCGCGCCCCTACAC
>JACDAE010000576.1 GCA_013695595.1 Ktedonobacteraceae bacterium
CCAGTCTTGTTGGGCTTCTTCTTTACTCATCTTTTCCCCTTCCTTCTGCTTCGTTTTCTTGTTTTTCTTACCTTACCATGTTTTTTCTCTCACTTCCACCCCTTGGCAAAAAAATGAACTGCACCCTGGGAGGTTAAAAAATTTCTCTTTGATCTTTGGCCGATTTTATGGTATAATTAGAACAAGATTTCAATGTAATTTGTACACTAAGAGGGCTTGCACTTCCGTTTTTTAGAGTGTTAATAAGAATTTATAGGTAGACAGATAAAAGGGTTGCCCATAGAGGAAAGGGGGCACGTCACGCGATGAGTATTATGCAACTCACCCAGACCATCCATATTATGCCATCTCCGCAGGTACGTTCACGCAAGCGCCCGGTGCAGCAGACATTGCCGGGCATGGAGCTTGAGATGAGCACGCCGCCACAGGTGACAAATCGACAGATCGCCGAGGTGCTCTCAGGCATCGCCGATCTGCTTGAAACACAAAATAGTAATCCGTATCGCATTCAGGCTTATCGCAACGCCGCGCGTGGTGTTCTAGATCTGGCAGAGCCAGCCGCCCAGATTCTGGCACGCGGGGAAGAACTTCCTCTCGCCGGGGTAGGGGATCGCTTACGTGCCCACATTAACGAACTGGTTCAGATGGGGACCGTGACGTTCCAGAATGGCCTTTTGATGCAGACGCTGCCACAAGGTGTGCGTGCGCTGATGGCAATTGAACATATCGGGCCCTACACTGCGATCCGCCTGTATGAAGAGTTGGACATCGATTCGCCGGAAAAGCTCCTGCGTGCCGCTCAACAGCAGCGCATTCGCCAGCTCACCGGCTTTGGCACGCGCAGCGAAGCTCGTTTGCAGGAAGCTGCTCAGAGGCTGATGAAAGAGAAACGGCCTCAGCGTTCTTTGAGCGTCGTCGCGTAGTCGTAATTCATAGGCGCATATAAAACGGTAGGGACTCGATTGCATCGGGTCTCTACCGTTTTTGGTGTATTATTTGCGATTAAACAAAACATTGATTATTATAACAGCTACATAAAACAAAACAAGTACTAGAAACAGCATGAAACCAACACTACCGCTCACGTTTATTGAAGTCGCGATCGCAATCAGCGCTAATGTCATAACCATAAGCATAGACAGCGAGACGATTGCCAGGGCTAAACGTTGACCCGTTGAAGGAGTTTTGAAGGACGCACGATCCGAAACTTTTTGTCCATATGAACCTGTAGAATATCTGTTATCGTCGTGAGACACGCCAGTATAGCCAGTTCCTGGTGTACCGTGCTGGAACTCTCCATAATTCATTTCCTGTTGGGACATGGCACCATCCTTTCGCTCTATGTAAGACAAAAAACAAAATGAATTCTATCTTCTTCAATACGAGCAAGGGCGTGCAAAAGTTATAAAAAGTCGAATTGCGCACATTTATTTTTCAATGCAGGTTGATCGTGACGCAATATTACCAATATTACGCGCTTTGGCCCGCCATCTGTTTCTGCGACTCTTTCCGTCCCAGTTGATCAAGGGCGGCAAACTCTTCGTCGCTGAGCGAGACGTTGACGGCATTCACATTGTCTTCCAGATGCTTCACCTGGCTGGTGCCTGGGATTGGCAATGTGACGGGGCTGCGTTTGAGGAGCCAGGCCAGTGCGACCCCACCTGGCGTTGTGTTCTGCTTCTTTGCAATCTCATCGAGCAGCGAACCTGGTTGCGCCAGACTCCCCGATGCGAGTGGGAACCAGGGGATAAAACCAATATTGGCGCGCGTGCAATACTCAAGAACATCTTCGCTCTGACGCATCACCAGATTATACATATTCTGTACAGTGGCTACAGGAAAGAACTTCTGTGCGGCCTGAATTTCTTCCGTATTGACTTCACTCAGTCCTGCGTGGCGAATGAGACCTTCCTGCTGCATCTGCTTGATGGCATCAAACTGCTCATCACGCGGCACTTTGGGATCAATACGATGGAGTTGCCACAGATCAATGCGTTCAACACCCAGCCGCCGCAAACTCATCAGGACGCATTGGCGCAGGTATTCAGGACGCCCTAGTGGAGGCCAGATATCAGGCCCATGACGAGTCAGGCCACCCTTGGTTGCTATCACCATCCCCTTATAGGGATAGAGCGCCTCGTGGATCAAATTTTCGCTCACATATGGACCATAACTATCGGCTGTATCGATAAAGTTCACGCCCAACTCTGGCAACCGTTTTAGCGTGCGCAGCGCTTCCTGGCGATCAGCGGGTTCGCCCCAAATGCCTTCACCTGTAATCCGCATCGCACCATATCCAAGGCGATTGACCGTCAGGTCTCCGCCGATTTTGAACTGCCCACTGGCCGCTGCATTCCCATTACTCATATTTTTTATCCTTTCCAATGCTGGTTGTTCTCTTATGCAATTCCCCCATACAACCCTGCCCGAAAGCACAGGAAAGCAAGAGATATTCGTTCTTGTATGTGAGAGAATCGAGTGTGAGGCACTGCCCTCAAGCAGTTCTCATTAATATCAGTCTATTATGACACGTTTGCCGCAACGCTTTCGTTACTTGCAATAGAGCACCTCCTCCGACGAATACAAAGGCTGGATATGGTAGAATTAGACAGAGAGGATATTTCTCACACTCTCTCCATTTAACACTATCGATCCTACCATCTACCCAACACAGGAGGTACTCTCTATGACCGATACAATTCCTTCTCTCAACACTCCTGGCACGCGTTCAAGCGAACTGCAAGCGCGGCGGCAAGAATTTGTTCCACGCGCTGTCTCCTCCGTCATGAACGTCTTTGCAGCAAAGGCTGAGGGAGCTATTATTGAAGACGTAGATGGTAATCGCTTTATCGACTTCGCCGGCGGCATCGGCGTTATGAACGTTGGACATAGCCGACCAGAGGTCATCCAGGCCATCAGTGAACAGGCCGCGAAATTCACGCATACCTGCTTCACAGTGATGATGTACGAGCCATACAT
>JACDAE010000583.1 GCA_013695595.1 Ktedonobacteraceae bacterium
CTATCATCTCAACGATGTTGGACAGGCAGCGTACGGAGTAACCGATACAGACTTCACTGCAGAGGTTTCTAAGATGAAGTCGGCTGGGGCGAAGTATGTCTTCTTGACTACTCTACCAACAGTTACAGCAGGCATCATCGGCACTGCTGCCAAACTGGGCTATAACCCGCAATGGATATTGCAAAGTCCAGCTTTTGCGCTGGCCTTGCTGCAAGTACCTGCCCTTGTGCCTCTGTTAAGTAAGGCATGGATTGTGTCTCAGGGCGCGGCCTGGGGCGATACAAGCGTAACTGGCATGGCACAACTGCTGCAGGATGTTGCCAAATATTTCCCCAACCAGAAACCAGATGGCTACTTCGAGTTTGGGTATGCTGAATCCTATGTCACCTATGCCATTCTCAAAAAAGCTCTGGACAATAAGAATCTCACCCGTGATGGCCTCTTTAGCACCTTCCAGTCGCTCAGCCACGTAGACCTGGGCGGCCTGTATCCTGCGGAGACCTATGGTTCCTCAACCAATCAGCGCGTCCCTGCACGCGACTCGATTGTTTATCAGATCGATCCAACAGCGCCTGCAGGCGTCAAACCCTTAACACCTGATTTCACCGGTAACGCTGCTCAAAAGTCGCAATTTTAATAAAATGATTGGGCGATTGCTTTGTCGATATTCAACCGTCTGTATCCATCTGGTATTGTCTGACAATGTCGTAGGGACCTGGTTCACCGCGTCCGCGATTTATCGAATGATGGTTCCAAGTCGATAAATCGCGGACGCGATAAATCGGGTCTACGACATTTTTCCCGAAATAGTTGGAGTCAATGCGTTTACAAGCCCGCCTGGCTATCATCCTCCGCACGCTGTTGCCATATCATCTGCTCCATAGGATGAAAATGTTGCCATATGAAGGCTGCAAGGGTTGTGGCCGTTTGTTCTTTTGGTTTGGCTTGGTCCTTTCCCAGGATTTCCTCTGCCCGATGAAGGCGATAACGAATGGTATTCACATGTACTGCGAATTGTTCCGCTACAGCCTGGGGCGAGCCGAGTGTGCGCGTTAAGACGAGCGTTTCCGTGAGATGGGAGCCATTTATGCTATCATATTCGATGAGTGGAGCCAGTAATCTGGTGGCAAAAGTGTTCAGTTCTTGCGTTAAGCGAGGATTCTCTAGCAGACTATCCAGGCCAAACATGGAGACATCCAACAAATACTCCTCATATTTTTCGCGGCGTGCCTTCTGTGCAAGCGAGATTGTACGGGTGAGGACTACCTTTAAGTCGAGAAATGAGTGATATTGTCCACCCTGCACAATCCAGAATGGGGAAGTTACACCATATTTGAGCAGAGCATTACGTAATTGCATTGTAGATACCGATGTCTGCTGTTCGAGTAAAATGATCGCCAGATTTTCTCCCAAAAAGAGTAATGGACTTTTGACCAGGTCCAGCACAACATTTTCAACGGTTATACGTTTCTGCGTCGATTTCAGCGCCTTCACTATTTCAGGAGACCACGCTAGAACCCATATCTGACCATGTTCAATAGGAAGTCCCAAACGATATCCATCATTTTCGATATACTTCGGAGGTTTTCCCTGCAAAAGCGCTTGCAACCATTGCTCGCGCTGGTGATCCAATAATTCCTGTGTTTGTTCCCTACGAGAAATAACCAGGTTACAGACCATAACCAGATCAGCGAAAAAGTCCGGCCACTGTGCAGGCGGCAAGGCAATGGAGGAACAAAGATAGATTTGACCGGGTGCATGCACTCCAGGAGCGACCAGAGAAAGTTTTTGTATCCCGTCGATCTGATCGTTACAATGTGCATGTATTTGTGAGATTTGTTCGGTATGAGCAAAAACATAGGGCACGTCTTCGTCATCTGTGATAATGGCTGTGCCCTTGATAAACTGGCTGGTCCACGTTTCAACATCTTCAATCCGATTTGAATGGAGCGTCATGTTATACCATTTTGCCTTGTGATCTGAAATATGTTGAATGCCGGGTACAAAAAAGGACACCGGACGATTGGTAAAAGGTAATGGTTCAAGCAAGCGTGCAAGGCGCTGTACAAGCAAACGTTCAGCCATGGAGAATCGGCTCTCGGCCCTGCGTGTAGCATAGAGCACAGCCGCAACGTGTATGCCGGTACCCTGCGCGGTACTGTAACGTACTGGCAGAGCTATACCTGAGCGAATTAACTCACTGTCCACAAGATCGCAAACACTGGCATCACGATAGGGAGAGTTACGATAATCACCGATTACCATCGTCCCATACTCAGCGACTCGCCCGCCGACACCTTGCCCCCGCAAAAGTGTAAACCCGAAACCATTATGCTTTGCACCTGAGTGGCCGGTAATTTCAACGACATCCTGATATGCCTGCGCCCAAAAGGTAAAATCTGCTCCGGCTACAATTCGTGTCAGACTTAAGAACGCTGATAACGCATGATTACTGCCGTTCGCCAGCATTTCAATCAGCTCTCGATCAGATAGAGGAGAACTTTGCGAAAAATATTGTTCTTCTCTACTTTCGACTTCAAGCACGGCCTCCAGTAACTGGCGAACATGCTCGATATATTCGAGTGTAGGGCCGTCAAGCGAAACATAAGCCGACTGGTTGATCCAGATAATCCACAGGCCAGAAGGTGGTGCTGAAAGGATACGTAGGGGAAGCAGCAAAGGATGTGGCGTTTCTAAAGGACTACTGGCAGAATCGCGCTGCAATAGTCCGATCAACTCATCAATAGACGACCCAAGGCGAGCTAAAAGCCAGGGATGCATGGCATCGCGTTTACAGCCTTCATAGTATCTTTTCCAGAGAACTTTCTTCTCTTTGCAGGGCCAGACTAAAGCAGTACCAGCGATGGGCAAACGTGTGCTAATTTGCTGTAAGGCGCGTGATAACAATACTGTACGCTGCTGTGGAAGTAAGGCAGCATTCTTTAAATCATGCGTGATCGAGGCCCAGGACGTTTGCTCCTTCTTTTTCATAACGTACCACCTTCGCATGAAAAAGCCATACGTTGCGGCGGTAATTCCTCGCGATATATCTCACAAACAAACGTCGCATTCATGTGTACCCGTCCTTCTTTGCACGTCGTACATGATAGTCATCCTGCATTTATATCATGGAGCTGTTAAAATCGACTTTAATAAGAGCATATCACACTTGAATTGAACGCTCAATAGAAATTCTGCTCAAATTTCGGGCAGAGCAAGAGGAGTCTACAACAACATTTCAAGAGCTGTTAAAATCGATCATGATTCTAGCTGTGTTGTAAAAAAATTTGGAGGAAAGAGTGGCTGTGACTACTGCGATTGCTAATCGTTTTGCTTCGTAATCTTGTCTCCGTTGATCGCGTATACCCCGTATATATCCTTAGGAGATATATTTCTTAAGAATCAGAAGCTTGCTTGTCTATAATTTTAAATATATTGAAATTGTCGTTCTTTGTTCTCTTGCTTACAATGGGATAAAGTGAGGTGCAGACGTGCAAAAGGTACAAGCTCTCCTCCCAAATGGAACAGTTGTCCAGGGGCGGTACATCGTAGAGGGCTTGTTGGGTCGTGGTGGCTTTGGTGCTGTCTACCTGGTACGCGATCAGCGTACGCAGGGAAATGTCTTTGCACTTAAGGAGATCACGGATACCAATAAGCAGGAGCGTGAGCGTTTTGCCTTTGAGTGTGAGATGCTGAAGCGGCTAGACAATCCTGCCTTGCCGCATGTGTATCGGACATTTGAAGATGAGAAGTCCGCGCGGGCTTATATGCTTATGGATTACATCGATGGACCGAATTTAGAAATGTTGCGTCTCCAGCAAGCAGAGAAGCGTTTCTCAGTGGAGAAGGCATTGGCTATTCTGGCACCGATCTTCGATGTTGTCAGCTATCTGCATACACAGGAAACGCCCATTATGCACCGTGATGTGAAGCCTGCCAATATTATTGTTCGTACGATCAACAATGAGGCGGTGCTCGTCGATCTGGGGATTGCCAAAGAATACGCTATAGATGCCACAACCACGGCAGTACGTCGCTGCTCACCTGGGTATGGTGCGCCAGAACAATATGACAAGGGAACAAATCTCCGGACAGATATTTATGGTTTAGCTGCAACGCTCTATGTGCTTTTGACGGGTGTGGTTCCTACCGATGCTTTCCATCGTATGGCACAACTCGGTAGGAGAAAATACGATCCTCTAGAGCCTGCTATACAACTAGTTCCATCTATTCCACATTCTGTATCAGATGCTATCCAAAAAGCGATGGCGATCAATAGTGCTGACCGCTTCGCCAGTAGTGATGAGTTCTGGCAAGCATTGAGTGCCTATAAAGATGAGGTGTCTGTCCCATCAACTGGAGAACCCCATCATGCAATGCTTGCAGCTATCAGGCAAGAACCTACGACAGTAGTGATGAGGCCAGCGAGAAACAGGAGGAGAGATGGTGCAATTTTGCTTTTGGTTACTTCACTCGTCCTTTTTGCACTGGTTGGTGGGTTGCTGTTCGGGAAAAGTTTTTTCGCAACGCCTGTCACTCCTCATCAATCGTCGCCAATTGCAACAACAGTTGCCCACACGAAATCGTCGCGAGCAACGATCCTTCCAACAAAGCCTATACACACAAACCATCCTCCTACCACTCCAGTTCCGACCCTGATACCACCAACGCCCGTTCCCCCTGGACTGGGAGGCGTTCCTTCTCTGGCGGGATCATACAAGGGCACAGTGACTGATCAGTCTGGTGGATCATCGACGAGTGCAGATCTGACGCTTTCGCCAATGAGCCAGAGGAATACCCATATTAGTGGCTACGCTACAATATCATCTTCACTCCAGGGTAGTAACAAGTTTACCGGGACCGTAGCTGGGAATCGCACAATCTCATTTCTCGTGGATGGTGTTGGGGGAAATCCCCCTCTTTATTTTTATGGGCGGGTAGCCTCCTCTGGTGCAAGTATGTCTGGTCGCTATTGCAGTTATAGAAATGGCGCGTGTGATAACGCATCTGGTGGATATGGAGTCTGGCAGACTGTTTCTACTGGCCCAACTGCATCGAGTTAGTCTGAGGACACTCTGGAATTCCCCCAATTTTGGGACTCTTCTACTGACCAGCGAAGCTGGTGCGTATGTTCAACTGGCGCGTGTCGTCGTCAAGAGGATCGCTGAGAGCCGGGAGGTGACACGCCATCTTTCGGTCCTGACTCGACTTTGTTCTGATTCCGGCGATGACGAGATCGAGCATTCGATTGGCTCCATCAGGATCGGACGCATGTTCGTTCACCGCGTTGCCTCACCTAAAAACTGCCTCTCACTGGTTCATTGGCTCCCTATCGCAAAAGACGATGGTCCCGTCTCGTGGCTTCTGGCTTGCCTTTTCTCCTGTTCATGAAACAGAAGAACACCCTTTTCGTTGAAACAAGAGAGGCAGAACGTCGTTGAGGCAAGCGTGTTTGGAAGCTTGCCTTGAGAGAAGGGTCGCATGTGGTCCTTGTAAAGAGAGCAAAACATTTCTCTCTTCTGGTGTCCTTCTTTCGTGATCTCCAGGTTCAATACGAGCATCTGTTGCTGGCAGACAGGTGTGCTCGTTCGCTTCCCACACAGAGGGAGGTTTCTAATGCGACAGATCCAACAATCGCTCATCCTTTGGAGTGCGCTTCTCGCTCTGGTCTTGCTGGCAGGATGTGGATCGAAGAGCTCCACTAATGCAGCCGGCTTGGCTGTGTTGCAAAAACAGGAAGAAGAACATCAAGAACAGAGCTTCGCCGTTCTTTTGCTACGCTTAGATGGCCACTCCGAACAGTTCTGCGATGAATGCTGCCTGTCTCAAACCGTCTCCTTTGCTCACTCCTTGCATCTGCCCTTTCCTCATCATGTTTATTGCTTCATATCCCTGTAAGGTTTGCTACGCTGTTTCAAACGAAAAGAAGCCTAACCCTGGTTTGACCGGTCGTTTCACCTTGACATACGTTTCGTCCACACGCCATGAGTCTTTGGTAGTTCTGAGATGAGGGTGACAGCGCTTCCCCAACTCAGGAGCGTACCGTTGCACCTAGCGATAGATGGTCGTGTGGTCAACATCTCGTTCTGCCATCATTTCTTCCCGATCACGATAGGTTAAAGCGTACCTGAGATACCAGCGTACACACAGCAAAATGATCTCTGCTTCAAAATGACGCCACTTGAATGGGGCTTGCGTTATCATCATACTTCTCTTCTTCTCTTTTGACCCTATCTTATCTGATGGGGTTTATTTTTGCAACACAACCGTCCTCTCTACTGAAGGCAAATACTTATAATCCTTGCTTAAAAAATCTCCCTTCATGAGTGATGACTATCTGTCCTGGTAGACGCGTTGACCATCTGCATCGGCTTCTCAGGGCCATTTGCCAGCAAATCTGCTCCTACCTGCCTGTCCGCTACCCTAGTGTTCACCCTCCTCATGGTATAAGCTAGACGTGTAGTAAAGAATGAGGTCCCTTATGGATAGCCCCATCTCGGCGTTCTGGTAAGAACCCTCTGGCGTTTCTGGTATCGCCACCCTCAAAATTGGATTGTAAGATACCCCTCACGGAGCGAACTCTCCGATACCATAACAAGATGGTACAATCAAGCCTGGATCAGTCTTTGGGTGTGGGTTTATGAATATTGCTGAGAAGAGGGAACTCAGGCCTACGTAGTCAAAGTGGGTGATTCATCCCCCTGAGACGGAGAGAAATTGTGAGCGAGAAATCATCCTTGACTTTTCTCTCAACAGCATGGTATGCTTTTTATCGAACGAAGTTCGATTTTAAAACAGTTGAATGTCAGTAGGAAATCATGGGTATCAAGCAACGACGAGAACGAGAGAAACAGGAAGTCCGACAGGGCATCCTCACAGCAGCGCGTGAGATTGCGCTGCATGAAGGATGGCAGGCGGTCACCATTCGTAATATCGCTGAGCGCATCGAGTATAGCCCCTCGATGATCTATGAGTACGTTGCCAACAAAGAGGCCATTCTGCTTGAACTGCACCACGAAGGCTTTCGTCTCCTTGCTTTCTCCCTCAAGATCGCAAAGAGTTCCTCTGAGGATTATGAGGAGCGGGTCATCAGCATGGCCGAGGCCTATTGGGAGTTCGCGATGCGTTATCCTGAACTCTATCAGGTAATGCATGGTTTGGGTGGCGTTCCTCTCGATTGTAGTGGGAAACCTATCGTCGTCCATGAAGCCTTTGACATCACGGTTGAAGCACTCAATGAATGGTCTCAAAGCCAGGGGGGCACCGATTTTCCTGAAGTGAAAGATGCGGTCGAGATTTTTCGTGCGTTTCTCCACGGGCTGGTCTGTCTCCAACTGGAAAATCGCATGCATGATGACGATTATACACGGTGTCTGGGTCAACTCAAAGAACATCTCTACACGTTGCTGCTGCCGAAGATCCAGGAGCGCCGCCGCCATCCCACCAATGATGTGCTGGGCATGCTGGTGCAGGCCAGAGATGATACTGGTCGTGCTCTCAGCGATGAGCAATTGTTTGCACACACCAACATTCTCCTGGTTGCTGGTCATGAAACCTCCACCAGCCTGGTGTCCTGGTTGCTCTACCTGCTTACACAGAACCCAGATTACCTGCAACGTGTCCTTGCTGAGCAGACGGCATTACTTGATGATACTGCCGAGCCAACGCTGGAAGCAATCAAGCACATGAAAGTGCTGGAGAATGCCCTGAGTGAAGCCGAGCGGCTCTATCCTCCCGTCGGCAATGGTCCACGCGGCACCTTTGAGGAGGTCGTGTTCCATGGCTATCGCATTCCAGCAGACACGCATGTCTTCTACTCTATAGCCGCCTCGCATCTCATTCCGAGCATCTTTGCCAATCCCACCACGTTTGATCCCGATCGTTTTGCGCCTCCACGCGAAGAACACAAAAAGGTCCCGTATGCCCTGGTTGGCTTTGGCGGCGGCCCACGCATCTGCATCGGCACCAACTTCGCCAAAGTTGAGATCAAAGCGATGGTCTCACAATTGCTACGACGCTATCAGTTTGAACTGGTCCCCAACCAGAGAATAGAACAGCTCTATCGTGGTACAGGCATGCCGATTCAGGGCATAAAGATGTTCGTTTCCGAGAAACAGCGTGTTCGTGCATAAATTTCGCTCGTTTCTCGTTGTGGCGCTCCCGTTAACGTAGGATAAATGGGCGGGAACGCCAAAAATTGGTTGGCGTCAATGTTAGCGATAGTAATACTCATGGGAAAGGGGTCAATAGCGTCTACGAGTCAGTGGGAATGGAAGTGTTAGACGACGATGGTATACCATCTATTCCCCTTCACGACGTTTTTCCCAACATGAATCAGCTGTGGGCTTCAGATGGAGACGGCAGCGCTTTTCCAGTTCGGGTGCATCGTGTTGAACCCAGCGATAGATTGTGGTATGGTCGACCTGCAGTCCACGTTCCAGCATGATTTCTTCGAGGTCGCGATAGCTGAGCGAATAGCGCAAATACCACCGGATACACAGGAGAAGAATGTCGGACTGAAAGTGACGCCCTTTGAACGGATTGTGGCTGTGGTTGCTCATGGAGGAGACCTCTTTCGCTCTTTTCTTCCCACTGTAGCAGATCAGCTTTTTCTTTGCAACACAGCCTTCTTTCTTGCCTTTATTTCCTCATGGCAAGTGGGATCTTGCTCACTTTCGGTGTTTAAACTCAGCAAAAGATGGCTCCTAAAGCCAGGAAAGCTTTTCACCCACGGCCTATTGCTGAGGTTTTCCACCGGATTTGGGCAAGAGCGGATTTTGCACTGAAGGGTGGAAATTTGATCTGAATCAGCCCTCGAGTATGAGAAAAAATGACGCAACAAGAGAGAACCTTTGATGCTTGTTGTAAATCCCAACAGTAATTCATGCGCTGGCACGCACCACGGCCCATGAAAAGTGATACACTATGAGCAGGGAGACGACGATCAGAGATCGGTTTGACGCTAGTGCTACGAGCCTGCCCAACAGTATGATCCGGATGCCTACAAGC
>JACDAE010000587.1 GCA_013695595.1 Ktedonobacteraceae bacterium
GGCCAATGCTGCATCAGCCCCACCAGCGGTAAATCCGTCGTAGAAATGTTCTAATGTGCCGACACCACCGGATGCAATCACGGGAACAGTCACAGCCGCCGACATCTTCGCCGTCAGCGCAAGATCATAGCCCAATTTTGTGCCGTCACGATCCATGCTGGTGAGCAGAATTTCACCCGCACCCAGTTCTACAGCGCGTTGCGCCCAATCCAGCGCATCCATGCTTGTAGGGGTACGCCCACCATGAATAAAGACCTCGTACCCGTGTGGCATAGCTGGATTTGAACGAGCATCGATGGCGAGTACAATACATTGAGCGCCAAATTGTTCCGCACCGGCACGCAACACATCCGGGTTCTGGACCGCTGCAGTATTGAGCGATGTCTTGTCGGCACCAGCACGCAAGGTAGCTTTGATATCTTCAACGGTACGAATGCCGCCGCCAACCGTCACCGGGATAAAGACGCGCTCGGCGGTACGTCGCACCACATCAAGCATAGTAGCTCGCCGCTCATGTGAGGCGGTTATATCAAGAAATACGACCTCATCGGCACCCTCTTCGTTGTAGAATGCGGCGAGTTCAACGGGATCGCCCGCGTCGCGCAGGCTGAGAAAGTTCACACCTTTGACGACACGGCCATTGGCAACGTCCAGGCAAGGAATAATACGCTTGGTCAGCATGCTTGTTACTCCTCTATATCACGAATGGCAGCAACAAGGTCGATATCACCTGTGTACAGCGCTTTGCCAACAATAACTCCCTCAACGCCAAGTTTTGCCAGGTCACGCAGGTCGGCAACCGTATGCACTCCGCCGGAAGCAATCAAGGCACGCGAGGTCGCATGTTGCATGCTTGTAAGCGCCTCAAGATTGGGTCCGGTGAGCGTACCATCACGCGCAATGTCGGTATACACAAAGCGCTGTACACCCAGTTCCTCAAGGGTCCGAGCCAGAGCGATCGCCTCCACACCCGATGTTTTGTACCAACCTGCAATGGCTACATGACCATCACGCGCATCGATACCCACCACAATCTGCTCACGCCAACGCGCCAACGCCTCCTGCAAGAGTGCACGGTCGGTGAGGGCGATTGTGCCCAGGATGACGCGGTCAACACCTTGCGCGAGGACCTGCTCAATATGGGCCAGCGAACGCATTCCGCCACCGACTTCAATATGCAGGTTCGTGGCTGCTCGTATGCGTCCAATGACAGCAAGATTGACGGGCATGCCCTGCTTCGCGCCATCTAGATCTACAACATGCAGCCAGCTCGCACCGGCCTCCTGCCAGCGCAAGGCCACCTGGACAGGATCGGTATCATACGTCGTAATCTGCGCATAATCACCCTGATAGAGGCGCACACAGTGGCCATCTTTAATATCGATAGCAGGCAAAATAATCATCGCTGCACCCACTTCACAAAATTCTTCAGCATCTGCTGACCAACCGCACCACTCTTCTCCGGGTGAAACTGTGTCCCCCATACCTGCTCGGTAGCAATAACGCTGCAAAAGGGCGAGCCATAGTCGGTCACCCCTGCTACGCCGTGCTGATCGTAGGGTTCAACATAATAAGAGTGCACAAAATAGAAGTACGCATCTGATGGCACATCCGCGAAGATGGGCAGGTTGTCTTGCAATGGCCGCACCTGATTCCAGCCCATGTGGGGAATCTTTGGTCCGTGAGGGATACGCCTGACCTCGCCGGAAAAGAGGCCAAGACCCGCAACTTCACCTTCATCGTGATGCTGCGCCAGCAATTGCATACCCAGACAGATGCCTAGAAATGGCTTGCCCTGCTGTGTGGCCTGACGAATAGCATCATCCAATCCGCGCTCTGTCATACGTGCCATCGCCGTACCACCTGCACCGACACCCGGCAGCACAACCGCACGCGCCTCGCCGACGACCAGCGGATCATCGGTTACACGTACCTGCGCTCCCACGAGTTCCAGCGCCTTCTCAATGCTATGAATGTTGGCTGCACCATAATCAATAATAGCTATCATATGTCAGTCTCCCAGAATTGATAGGTTGCTCATCTCCATTGCCAGCGATAGGCCCAGCCAGCAGATAGCAGGAGGAATGCGTTGCGCATTCAACAGGTCTATGGTCAATAATGGACAGCACAACAATCCCATCTGCAATATCTCACACCAATCTTCCGGCAAAGCATCAATCGAGCGCAACCAGGCTTTAAGAGGGTGCAGCAGATATTCCAGCTTCGTCGCCAGGATTGCCTGCCGCACTGGAGTCAGCACATAGTTATGTTCAACAAATACGCATCCATCGCGCAGTTCGACCAACAATTGGAGATCACGTGCCACCTCATTGGGGAAGTACATCCACGTTGCAAATACATTATGGAAGAATGGTTTGACAATATCAAGCAGGATACTATGGCGTCCCGCGAAGGCGGGATCAAAGTAACGATAAGTCTGCTCATGCTCCAGGAACACATTGCCGAAGTGGGCATCACCATGCCCAATCACGGTCATAGCGTCCCGCGCCGGATTCAGCACGCTTTTTGCACGCTCGATTGATGCACCCAACGTCTCATGCGCACCCGTAATCAGCTTCCCATTCAGCGACCAGCGATAGCGCAATAATTCCTCAAAGAGGATGCTCGTTGTGGGCTGTTGAGGATCACTGGGCAAGGGCACTTGCTTGTCTGCATAAAAATGGGCCAGCCGTCCTCCCGTCAGGCGATGCCAGAACAACTGATGAATGGGCGCACGGGCATGTTCTTCAGCAGAACTAAAAGCTAGATTTTCGCGATACATCGACAGCAGGTGCTCACATTCACGCTTCTCAGCAGCCGCAAGCATCTCGACTGTGGCAAACGTTTCCGCGCCCGTCTCAACATCGCGCATCAGATCAAACATCACCGGATCATGCACCACGGGGTAGATGACCATCTGCTGCCCCTTCTCATGCAAGGTACGGAGCGGCCTGACGATGTTATACCCAGCCTTGTAGAGCATCTCAGCGTGATAATATTCTT
Source organism: Ktedonobacteraceae bacterium (assembly GCA_013695595.1). Taxonomy (GTDB): domain Bacteria; phylum Chloroflexota; class Ktedonobacteria; order Ktedonobacterales; family Ktedonobacteraceae; genus JACDAE01. The sequence goes on from JACDAE010000587.1 coordinate 3,004, forward strand.
CCAAAACGCCCTGTTCTTCCACATGCGTCTTGAAAAAATACTCCTCACCATCGAGGCGGTAAATACCGTTGAACGAATTGAGCGAGACGGCTTTCGGCGTCAGGGTGATGCTATCGACCTGCAGATGCATATGCAGAGCAAACCAGCGTTGCAACAACAATTCGGCCTTTGCAAGATCGGAGAATTGTAGGCGCTGAATAGTTATAAGATCATCAATGCGAGCGAGCAAGGCCGGCACCTGCGTCATATTATCAATAATAAAATCGGGCTGGCTCTGCTCAAGTATTGTACGCGCCTCTGGTGTATGCGACCCGGTCAGGACGGCAATGGTGAGTGCACCCGCCGCACGTCCACCTGCAACATCGCTCGGTGTATCGCCAACAATGGCGAAACTACCACGAGGACGCACGGGCTGCCCCGGCTGATAGTCTGGATCTACCGCACGCAAAAATTGATAGGGATGTGGCTTCACAAGCGATGTGGGATTACCCTTAGCACGCAGCTCTTCCTCAGCCTGGGCGGCCTGAGCATGCGTTACGATGCGCGTTTCGTCGAAATAGTGGTACAGGCCATAATTCTTGAGCGGTTCAATGCCCTCGACGCCTGGACGCCCGGTCGCCACACCTAGAATATAGCCCTGCTCGCGCAATTGCTCCAGAGCGGGGCGCATCTTCTCCAGTGACAAGAGCGGCTGTTCAAACAGAATACAGCCCGGTTTTCCTGTCTGGGCAGGAGGATGGTGGTAGTTTTGCATATACAGTTCGGTGCCGAGATACCACTCCTGAAAGAGGTCCTGGCAGAAAAGCCACGATGGACCATAACGCACAAAGACATCTTTGACTGGCTGACCTAGCAGTATAGTAGCATAATCATTGAAGCGATTGATCAGTTCCAGCCCGGTTGCGCCCTGAAACGGTGCTTGCGAGAAGATATGGAAGGTAGCAGGGTCAATGACTTTGCGCTCTGGCGGCAAGGTTGCAAGCTGGCGGTGAAAGGCAGCGATCCAATCCTCTTGCTCTGGCCGTAGAGGAAGCAAAGAGGAGGCATCTGGAAGGCGCGCTAGTAATGTAATGAGATAGAGGCAGAAGCCACAGTAACAGGTATCCCAATTGGAGTTGACGGAACGCGCTTTAAAGTCCGCAATCACTTCGATGGGTAAGATCTGGCGACTCAGTTGACGGCTCGCCCCGGCAGTCTGCACAGGACGATAGTCATCTGTAGTATCAGAGATATTCCAGTAGCGCGAACTATACAATAATTCATGCAATACCAGGCCAGCAGTATCCCAATAGGCCTCTTCACTGGTAATCACGCCATCAAGATCAAATACGACGATATTGTTCAACGCAACCTCTTTAAGCGCTCGCGCAGTGCTCGTACACTGCTTGACACCTCTGCAAAGCGGTAGGTAAGCGGAGTCACATTGACATGGGCAGCTCCAGCGCTCCGTAGCACGCCAACGATCTCTAACAGTTCGGGTGCACCAACGTTCACCACACCGGATATTGTATACCACTCGGGAGCAGCCGTGTTTGCCAGATCGGAGGTTGCGACGCGAAACTCGTTCTCAGCAACTATGCCTTTCAGGCGCTGATTCAACCTGACGCAGGTGCGTTGCATCTCCTCAATATTTTCGCCGTGCATGTACGCGGTTAACATAGAACGATTACGTGCCTGCATTCGTGCATCGATTAATTCGAGCATCGTCTCCGCGACTTTGAGCGCTGCCTCATTATGAAGTAACGTATCGACATTACTAATCAAGCAGGATTGAGAGCGCAAGACCGTACCATCATCAAGCAGTTTGAGATGATTCTCGCGTAGAGTCGTCCCTGTTTCGATAAGATCCACGATCAGATCAGCAGTGTCAGTCAGTGGGGCTGCCTCTAGAGCGCCATGAGGTGAAAATATTTTGCAATGGGTAATATTGTGGCGGCGCAGGAACTGGCTCGTCAACACGGGATACTTGGTGGCGATACGCAGCCCTCTTCCCTTATGTTCCTGATAGTAGCCCGAAAGATGCCAGAGATCTGCACAATTGCTCACATCAATCCAGCTTTCGGGCACTTCAATCACAAGACGACAGACGGCATAGCCCAGATCACGCTCCAGCATTATTAGATCTTCGGCACGTCCATTATCTTTCTCTTCCTCATCTCCATAACCACGATGCTCGGCCAGTAGATCGTAGCCAGTAATACCGAGCGTAGCATCTCCGCTCTGAACCAGTGGAGAAATATCGGCAACGCGCTGAAAAACGACCTCAATCTCAGGCATGCCATTGATCTGTGCCAGGTATTGACGTGGATTACTACGATTGACCTTCATGCCACATTCAGCCAGGAAACTTAGCGTGGCCGTCTCTAATACTCCCTTGCTCGGAAGCGCAAGACGGACTCTACTTTTAGCGCTCATAAGTATTGTTTTTCCCCCTGTACGTTCTGCTCCAGGGCATCAATAGGCGAGATGTGCTCTTCGCCAGTGCTGAGATCGCGTACTGTCACCATCTCTTTATGCTGCTCCTCTTCCCCCACAATCAAGGCCAGGCGGATCTGTTTTTTCGAGGCCGTCTTCAGGCCAGCACCGACGCCGTGTCCACTAATATCAACCTCTGTACGCATACCCTGTATACGCGCCTGCCGGGCGACACGCAGAGCATACGCAATCTCCAGTTCGCTCACGGGGATCACCAGCGCCTGTGTCATATCTAATACAGGCAGGTCGCTTTGTGGGACCAGCGAGAGCAGCCGTTCAACGCCAAAGGCAAAGCCACAGGCATTGACATCACGCGTACTACCAACGGCTCGCATCAGACGATCATAGCGTCCACCGCCACAAAGTTGTGTATCAAAACCATCATCCTCTTGCGCATGTATCTCGAACACAAGTCCTGTATAGTAACTGACCCCACGCCCAAGTGACAGGTTTAGCTCAATCTGGCTGGCAGGTACACCGCTCTGCTCGATAATGGCGACCAGTTGTTGCAACTCGATCAGTGGCTCAGGGGACAAAC
>JACDAE010000300.1 GCA_013695595.1 Ktedonobacteraceae bacterium
GCGGGGGATGCGGGGATGCGGGGATGCAGGGATATTCCGGGGGCAACATAACCGATGGGGTGAACCACAAAATTATAAATGGCTTCCCTACATTAATCATTTGGTGTACCACGGAATTATAAATGGCTTCCCTACATTAATCATTTGGTGTACCACGGAATTATAAATGGCTTCCCTACATCAATTATTTTTATGCCCAAAATGGGTATCTGGATTCCATTTTTCAATTGCATAATCGGGTCCCTCTCCTGATCGAAGAGGAAATCTGGCATAGGGGCGGGCGGTGACCAGCACATACCCCTACGCCATTCGATCCTCCCAAAAGGGTGCGATAATGGTTGACAGAGTAATACGGTTTTAGAGGAGAAAGGCAGCAGATTTTGACGATACCAACCCTTCACATTCGCTTGCTCGGCGATTTTAATCTGCTCTACGGAGATGAACAGGTGATCGGCCTTCATACGACGCGTCTGCGCTCACTGCTGGCTTATCTTGTATTGCATCATAATGTTCCCCAGCAACGTCAGCACCTGGCTTTCCTCTTCTGGCCCGATGCCACCGAGGCTCAGGCCCGCAATAACTTGCGCCAACTCCTCCACCAGTTGCGACAGGCCTTTCCGGCAGTGGAACAATTCCTCTCTGCCGATGCACACCTCTTGCACTGGCATCCCGCCACGCCATACCACCTCGATGTCGCAGAGTTCGAACAAACGCTTACGCTCGCAGATGTAGCTGCACAACGTAATGATCAACACGTCCTACAAGATGCTCTTGAGCAAGCAGATAATCTGTATCGCGGTGAATTACTTCCCGGCTGCTATGAGGAATGGATCTTGCCAGAGCGCGAAAGGCTCCATCAGCGTCACCAACAGGTGCTCAAAGACCTGCTACGCCTCTTTGAGGAGCGCGGTGATCACGTTGCCGCCATACGCTATGCCCAGCGTCTGCTTGCACTCGATCCCCTCTCCGAAGATCTTTCGCGCCACCTGATGCGCCTGTTCGTGCTGAACAACGACCGGGCCAGCGCATTGCGCGTATATCACACCTGTGTTACCACCTTACAACACGAACTGGGCATCGAACCCGATGCGGCGACCCGTGAAGCCTATGAGCAGCTCATGCAGCACGAGACACCAATCACCCATGTGCGCGTCCAGCCGCCGCTATTCTCTACAACCTCGGCACTCATCGGACGCAAACGCGAATGGGAGGATCTACAAAAGGCCTGGCGCACAGCGAGCACGACAGAGCCACACTTTGTCCTTGTAAGCGGTGAAGCTGGCATTGGCAAATCGCGGCTGGCTGAGGAATTTCTGCAATGGGCAGGTCAGCAAGGGGCTATCACGGCAAAGACACGTTCCTATGCGGTTGAGGGTCACCTCTCCCTTGCACCAGTCACCGATTGGCTCAGAAGTCCCAATCTCCATGCCCCTCTCAGGCAACTCGCTACAGTCTGGCTCACTGAGGTCGCGCGTATCCTACCAGAGTTGTTTGCCGAACAACCTGACTTACCTCACTACGAGTCGATAACCGAATACGGCCAGCGCCAACGTTTCTTTGAGGCTCTGGCACGTGCCATACTTGCTACCGCGCAGCCACTCCTTCTTTTGATCGATGATGTGCAATGGTGCGATCAGGAAACGCTCGAATGGCTCCATTTTCTCTTACGCTTCGATCCCAGAGCACGCTTGCTAATCGTGGGATGTGCCCGCGAGGAAGAATTACCTCCTCAACATCCACTACGCACCTTGCTCCTGCATCTACGCAACACAACGTGCGTAACAGAAACCATGCTTCAACCGTTGGATGCAGCAGAAACTGCGAAACTGGCCGCACAGGTGGCAAAGCGGGAGTTGGACATAGACGCGGTCATGCGCCTCTACCATGAAACCGGAGGCTATCCGCTGTTCGTGGTCGAAATCGTGCAGGCTGGCCTGGAACGAGGGGCGATCAGTCCTCAAGAAGCCGGTCATCTCCAGAAGCAATTCCCTCTCGATGCGGCTCAGGCACTCCCACCACGGGTATATGGAGTGCTCGCAGGCCGCCTCCAGCAACTCTCGACCTCCGCACGCGAGTTTGTGGAACGTGCCGCAACAATAGGCCGCCCATTCACTCTCGACCTCTTGATCGCCATCGGCAATTCCGACGCCGATAGCGCCGTACGAGCCTTAGACGAACTCTGGCATAAAAGGATCGTGCGCGAACATGATGCGAACAGTTATGACTTCACCCATGATAAACTGCGCGAGGTTGCCTATGCGGAGATCAGCATACCACAACGCCGCCTGCTCCATCATCGGGTCGCGCACGCATTGGAAATCATGCATGTTGAGGAGGATCTCGATTCGGTCAGCGGCCAGATCGCGTCGCATTATGAGCGGGCAGGCATGATCGAACGGGCGCTCCCCTTCTATCAGCGTGCAGCAACCGTGGCACAGTGGATGTATGCGTACGAGGATGCCATCGGCCTGCTCTCACGAGGTCTGGAATTGTTGGAGCTTCTGCCGGCTGGTTCAAAACGCGACAAACAGAAACTCAACCTGCAACTGGCACTGACACCGATCTATCGGATAACCAAAGGCTGGGCTGCGCTGGAACTAGAGCGTATACTCGATCACGCACTCGCATTATGCGATACGGTTGGTGACGATAACCAACGAATACAGACACTCTATGGATTGCAGTCTTTGTATATCGTCCAGGCTAAAATCGACCGCGTGCATATCGTCTCCGATGAAATGCAAACCCTATATCAACGCTCCCCCGCTACCGTGCCACCATTCTCTGGTATGATGTTGGCCGGAGCACGCCTGCACATGGGAAAGTTCTCTGATGCAAATACGCAATTTGCGGACGCTATCGCAGCATCTAATCCCGCCCAACTCCTCCATATTCAAGAGTCCCAGGGAGTGAACTATGCGGCACATGGACGGGCATGGCAGGCGCACGCACTCTGGTGCATGGGCTATCCTCAACAGGCGCTCGATCGGGGACTCGACGCCGTCAAACTTGTGCAGGATCTCGATCAACCATTCAACCAGGCAGTGGTGTCGGCATATCTGGCGATGCTGCAACAATTGCGTGCCGAGGAAGGGATCGCAAAGAAGTATGCTGAGGAAGCCCTGGCACTGACCCACATGTTTCAGGCACGCTACTACCACACCTGGGCCGCAATTCTGGTCAGCTACGCGTTGGCTCTGGAGCAACCTGACGAGGAACACATAGGGCATCTCCGTGACTCAATCACCGCATTTAAGGCATCGAGTGCCAGATTGCGCCTGCCATATTACCTCTCGCTCCTGGCACATATATGTGAGAAAGCTGGACGCGCAGAGGAAGGATTGGCAGCCATCGACGAGGCAATGATGGAAGCTCGCATACATAACGAACGCTGGTGGGACGCAGAGCTACATCGGCTGCGCGGTGTGTTACTCCTCATGCATGGTACAGACGCATCCGATGTCGAGGCGGCACTTCTCCGCGCAATCGAGATCGCACGCTCCCAGCAAGCCCGATCGTTGGAGCTGCGTGCAACTATGAGCCTGGCCCGGCTGTACATGGCACAGAAGCGACCAGATGCCATCCGGCAACAACTAAGCGACCTTTATGACTGGTTCACCGAGGGATTTGAGACGCCAGACCTGCAAGCTGCCCGTCTTCTCCTTGCGCAGATGTAGCGTTATCTCCAAAATAACGCTTTGCTAACGCGCATCCGCCCGGAAGCATTCACATTTATACTGAAAATAGCATCTCGCCAAACGTTTCGCTAACGCCACCCATGCTATTCTTCTGAGGTCGGCCCACGAATATGGTTCTGGCAAACATGATTGCATATTCAACGTGTAAAACGGTCGGGACGCGATTTATGTTCTTTAAAAAATTGATGTGGATATCACGATGATGGACCAACGAGGATCAGGGTAGGGAAGCCATTTATAATTCCGTGGGATGCCATCGCGCTGCATCGGCCTGTCATCGATGTTCATAGGACACGGAATAATAAATGGCTTCCCTACAGTGATAATCTTTCCCCACGATGCAGGTATCCAGAATAGTTATTGAAAGAGCATAAATCGCGTCCCGACCGTTTTACATTTTCATGGAATAGCGGCAAATACTATATAAAGGAAAAAGGCATGACTGAACAGCAAACCTTAGTCTCTCTAAACGAAACGGCAATTCAAGAGCTAGCAGCGCGTATGCGCGGCACATTGCTTCGCCCTGGCACGGCTGGCTACGAGCAGGCTCTGCACGTTTACAATGCTATGATTGAGAAACGACCTGCTCTGATCGCCCACTGCGTGGATGTGGCCGATGTAATCGCAGGGGTCAACTTCGCACGCGAGCAAAAACTGACATTGGCCGTGCGTGGTGGCGGGCACAGTGGTCCCGGCCTGGGCACCTGCGATGATGGTCTAGTGATCGACCTGTCAGGCATGAAGGGCATACGCGTCGATCCGTCCGCACGTACCGTTCAAGTCGAGGGCGGCTGCACCTGGGGCGAGGTGGACCATGCAACCCACGCCTTCGGGCTGGCTACCCCCAACGGCTTCGTCTCGTCAACCGGCGTCGGTGGACTCACATTGGGCGGTGGCATCGGCTACCTCGCGCGTACAATGGGCCTGACGATCGACAATCTGCTCAGCGTCGATATGGTCCTTGCCGATGGCAGCTTCGTCACGGCCAACGCCAAAGAGCATACCGATCTGTTCTGGGCTGTACGCGGCGGCGGCGGCAACTTCGGCGTCGTCACATCGTTCCTGTTCCAACTGCACCCAATCAGTACGGTCTACGGTGGACCAATGCTCTGGCCGATCGAACAGGCAGCAGAACTCTTGAAGTTCTGGCGTGACTTCATCTTGACCGCTCCAGAGGAGATCAATGGCTGGTTTGGGTTTATCACCGTGCCGCCCGCGCCTCCCTTCCCAGAGCAGTTTCACCTCAAGAAGATGTGCGCGATCATATGGTGCTCCACTGCACCACAGAAGCAGGCTGAAGAGCTTTTCAAGCCCATTCGCGCCTTTGGACCTCCTGCGGTAGACTTCGCCGGGCCGATCCCCTGGCCGGTTCTGCAAAGCCTGTTCGACACGTTATATCCAGCCGGTCTGCAATGGTACTGGAAGGCTGACTTCTTCACCGATCTGGATGATAAGGCGATCGATCTGCATGTGAAATATGGCGCACAACTGCCAACTATGCATTCGACGATGCACCTCTATCCCATTAACGGCGCAGCCCATCGGGCCAGTTCAGGCGATACCGCGTTCAGCTTCCGCGACGCCAACTTTGCCGAGGTGATCGTCGGGGTCGATCCCGATCCTGCCAACAATGAGCGCATGATCCAATGGGCGAAAGACTACTGGATGGCTCTGCACCCCTATTCAGCGGGCGGCGGTTATATCAATATGATGATGGATGAGGGCGCGGACAATGTGAAGGCGGCCTATCGCGACAACTACGCCCGCCTGGCACAGATCAAAGCAGCGAGTGATCCAGATAATCTCTTCCACGTGAACCAGAATATCACGCCAACCAGGTAATGCGTTAAAAACATGCAACACTGTGCGGGTACCCTATCCTACCCGCACCGTCAACCAAACGCCATCAATGTAGGGAAGCCATTTATTATTCCGGGCGGGGAATCATTCCGGGTGACAATACCGCGCGCGATCGGTACCCACACGGTCAACCAAACACCGCCAATGTAGGGAAGCCATTTATTATTCCGGGGTGGGGGATCATTCCGGGCTGGGGAATCATTCCGGGTGACAATACCGCGCGCGATCGGTACCCACACGGTCAACCAAACACCGCCAATGTAGGGAAGCCATTTATTATTCCGAGGGGCTTTAATTATTCCGTGTTGCACGAACATATGGGGGGCCACGGAATAATAAATGGCTTCCCTACTGCTATGCGATGGGGCACATGGGATGATATCACACGGGATTATCACCACACACGGGATTATAAATGGCTCCCCTACAGATGCGTGATGGTGTAAATGGAATATATGCGATATTTATGTTGAGGTAAACAATGATATATCTATAAGTAATGATTAATTGATTTTCAAAACGAATAGATATTATAATTAAATTGGAAATAAACGGTTTTGTAAATACATAACATGTATTATTTATGCGACGTGGAAAGGGAAGGTAGGTAGTATGGCTCACAATTGTCGGTCCGGATATTGTTCTGGAGAGCAACTCCCCCAACGCAAAACCCTGCGCTTGCAGGGTTATGATTATAGTCGTCCAGGTTTCTACTTTGTAACCATCTGTACCCGGTATCATACGCATTGGTTCGGGGATATCATCAACAACAAAATAGTATTGAGTTCGGCTGGTACAATCCTGCAATCCGTGTGGAACACTTTACCAGGTCGCTTTCCGGGTCTCAAATTGGACCAATTTGTGGTCATGCCCAATCATATACACGGGATTATTGTTTTGACAGAGCACGTGAGATACAGCAAGCCAGGGCTTCTATCCAGGCCAACATTGAGTGATATCATATGTGACTATAAAGGTGCTGCAACATTTCTCATCCGACGAACTTGTGAAATACCTGAGTTTGCCTGGCAAACCAGTTTCTATGATATTATCATACGCGATAAGCAAATGTTGCAAGAAATCCGCTTCTATATCCTCAATAACCCTGAGCGTTGGATCGCCTCCCTTCCAACCTTTAAAGATGGGTAGGACAGACCCACAATACCCACACGATCAACCAAACATCGCCAATGTAGGGAAGCCATTTATTATTCCGGGGCGGGGGATCATTCCGCGTGGGCGGCTTGCGCGTGACATCATTATTCCGCGATGGCGATCGGTACCCACACGATCAACCAAACACCCCCAATGTAGGGAAGCCATTTATTATTCCGGGGTGGGGGGATTATTCCGGGGCGGGGGGATAATTCCAGGGTGGGGGGATTATTCCGTGATGGCGAAAAACCGATGATGGGCCACGCGGAATTATGGGGCCACACAGAACAATCCCCACAACACGGAATTATGGGGCCACACGGAATTATAAATGGCTTCCCTACATTGGCGGTGCTTGGTTAAAAACGGAATTATGGGACCACATGGAATTATACTACAACACGGAATTATGGGGCCACACGGAATTATAAATGGCTTCCCTACATTGATGATTTATTATAATTACGCATGCATTTCATACACCATCGTTCAAATCCACGCCCACATCCATCCAATCCTTCATCGTCACCGCATGGGCCAGATCACCGACCAGCCGCACCGTCTCCACGCTGACCGTCACGACCCGCCCAACCAGGCGCACAATATATTCCTCGGCATCCAGGTTGTTTGGATCACTCACGATCCCACTGCGCGCATCCTTGCTCACCTGGTACTGATCAATCACCCACTCAAGGGCCGAACGATTGCCCAACCGATACTCAAAACACGCCGATGGTATCCCGGCCAGCGTCAGGCTCTCGTTTATGACAAGAGCACTGCGATCCGCCGTTAACTTCATCTTCTCCACACGCCAGCTAAACGGCACATCCTCATTCTCAAGCCATTCCAGCTTATATTCCTGCGCCTGCTCATAATTGAGGTGCAAATCCATCAGTTCGCGCCCGACGCGCACACAGACCTGGAACGCCTCCACGCCATGCAACAAGGGAATGTGCGGCAGGTCGCGCTTGAGGTTCTCCGCATACCGCTCCCGATACTGCGGATGGTGCAACATAGCGTAGACATAATGGAAAATATCCCATTTGCTGACTGCGAGACCATACTTTGCCTGGAATTGTGATAGCGACCAATCGGTGATATTCTCGTGGCGGTTGGTGCCGTCTCCAGCATAAATATAATAAGAGAAGCACTGAACCGCATCAGTAGAAGCAAGTAAATGTAGCTCTGGAATAATATTTGTACAAAGAGTACTAAATGGTGCGCGGTGACCGTGATCACTCGTCACTATTGCCACATTCTCCATTTCAGTAGCATATGTGGGGAAGATCAGATGTTGTTTATAGCGTTCTTCGTTCCAAAAGTCATCGAAATAGAGCTTTTTTTTCACGAATGGCCTATACAAGCTATTACGAATATGTTCATCGTTGTACTGACTATATTGAAGCCTTAAGAGAGAAGATTTTACTTGACGGGTCCATTTAACGTGAGGATTACTGATATCTACTAAGGATGCAAGATCAATTGTTCTTCCCTGTCTTTTTAGTTTATCAACGGCACTGTTATAGATGTCTACAAATATGGCTACTTGATGACGTAATTGTATTGCATCGAATGAATAAACATAAGCATCACGGCTTGTAACGACACCTAAAGAGTATATTTTGAATATTGCCTCGACATTTGCCTCCTTCGCACTTTTGGTCAATTTTGTTCCCATAGGTAAAAATGCAGTAAAATCTGCTTGTAACCCCCCTGTCAGCCAAGTATGTCTCTCGTCAGGATATAATTCCTGCCACTCTATTTCTGTTATATTGGTCTTACTAGCAAGAAACTTCAATTTCTCTAACCTAGTCCAATATTCCGGTACACGATAGTAGTTCAAAATAGATGTGGAATGGTTTGAAGAGCGTACAGCAATGGTAATGCCTACACCCACCTGTATACCAAAAACATTATGAGTTGTACCAGAAAGTTTCGGATTTTTGCGTACGTTACCATGAAGATCAAGATGATACACTTGTGTGAAATCCTTCATGAGATGTTTGCGCATACTATCAAATGCAATCTGATCAACAAAAGAGTTGTTTGTAACAAGACAGACAATTCCATCACGATCGCCAAGACGATCTGTTGCCCAGCGAAAGAATCTGACATAGGCATCGTAGAGTTTGTTAGTTAAGGTGGCACTCGATGCCTTCGCATATGTCTCGTGTATGCGTCCATCAATTACTGGATAAGGACGATTCTTATTGTTCTCATTCTCGTTCTTTTGGCCCATATTATAAGGAGGATTCCCAATCACAACCATAATCTGAGCATCCTTCTCCCGTTGCACGCGCTCGGTATTCTCCTCCACGAACAGCGGCAATTGTTTCCCCTCGGCCAGCTCCAACGTATCCGCGAAACAGATGCCCTCAAAGGACTCGTACTCCTTCATGCGCTCATAGTATTCATGCTCGATATTGAGCGAGGCAATATAATAGGGGAGCAGCGTGATCTCATTGCAGAAGAGGTCGTGCATATACTTGTACTTCAGCCGGGAGCGCGGGATATGGTGCTGCATCAGGTTGACGATAAAGTTGCCGGTGCCAGTGGCGGGATCGAGGATCTGCACGCCGGGTTCCGCGATAGACTTACCAAAGTCGCGCTTCAAGATCTCATCCACGCTATTGCACATAAAGTCCACGATCTCTTGCGGCGTGTAGACGATCCCATGCGTATCTGCCTGCTTGACCGAGAAGCCCTGGAAGAAGCGTTCATAGACGGTATTCAGGAAGTGTTGCCGCTCCGACCAGCTCTCTATCCCCTTGGCAGCCCCTTCGATGGCGACGTAGAAGCGATCCAGCGTCTTCAAAAAGTCATCGGCATTAAACGAGCGGCTGGTGAGGGCGCGGATCACCTTTTCGATCTCAACGGCGATCACATTGCGATTGATGAACTCCGAGTTGCCAAACACCGTGCGAAAGAGGCGTTTCGTCAAGAGGTGTTGCACCAGCATCTCATTAATCGTTGCCGCGCTGATCTGCGGGTCAAGGGCGGCGCGGCACAGCTCCATAAAGGTATCAAAGGCCGTGTTGAACTTCTTGTTCAGGGTATGTTCTTTATCGATGATCCCAACTAAAGCGCCAGCAAGTTCGGGGATGCGCACCTTGAACTCATCTACCGCCACCTCAAAGTTCTCGATATCCGGCTCAACAAAGGTAAAGAACTGTTTGAGCAGATCGCTCACATGGTTGGGATTTTGCAGATCGTACTCAGTTGGCACACGCCTCTTGCTCTGGTACAGCACCGCCGTCCTTGTGTTCTCGAAGATCGTGTTGATCAGGGGATAGCCATCAGCCGTCTTCTTGACAATCTCGCGTTCCAGGTCGCTCTTCGGCCCCTTGGCCTCCCAATAGCCGCGCTTCAGGTTAAACGCATCGCGCAGCACGCCATCGGGACGGATGCCGCCCTCAATCGTCTGCTCTGGTATGAGGGTCCACTTCACATGCCGTGCCATATCCGCGAGCAGATTTTGAAAGGCCGAGCGCAGAGCCAGTTCGTAGTCTGCCTTGCCCTTATATTCCGCAAGCCCCTTATAATACGTATCGATAGCCTTCTTGAGAACCGGCGTACTGAGCGTGGGCGCATTTTGCATAACCTGACCTCCCAATCCCCCACCACTATTCGCCGCTTTTTTCCTGCCTGTTGTACTTTGAGGTGAAGTTGTGGGAGAGCTTCCATTTATTTCATCGACAACTTTGCGAATACCCTTAGCGATATTGGTAAGTGCCGCGTCGCGATTAGCCCACATTGTAACAGCTTTGCCATCTTTCGGTAAGGCTTGCAACTTCCCAAATGGGGCAGCCTCCCAATCGCAGGGACGCAGGATAATGGGAATGACGGTTGCCTCGCCCGCTTCGTGTCTGCGCAGCGCTTCTTTCATCTCGACGCCATAGCAGTAGGAGGAGGTCATAAAATCGGGGCTGACGAGGAGCAAAATAATCCTGGCCGTTTGCAGGTGAGTGTCGATCTCCTGCGCCCACAGGCTGCCGGCACTGATATCTCGATCGTACCATGCATAAATAAAGCCTTGTTGTCTCAGTAGCGATAAATGGGTATTGAGTCGGTCACGTAACGCTTCATCTTCATGGGCATAAGAATAAAATAGATCAATCGCCTCACTTGCCATCAAAATCATTCCTTCGTACTATGCAAACACAATTTCATGAATATAAATATATCGATAAAAGGCCCGTATAGGATGATGCAGCCGCTTCCACACGTAGGCATAGTATACACCTGTTCTTGCCACCTTGTCATTATGGAAACACGCGAAATCCAAATACGAAGCCTGTAGGGAAGCCATTTATTATTCCGTGGATCACAACCGATGTGGTCAACCAAACACCCATCCATGTAGGGAAGCCATTTATTATTCCGTGTCACACAAATAATTCCGTGTCACACAAATAATTCCGTGTCACCTCATTATTCCGCGCCACACAAATAATTCCGTGATGGCGACAAAACCGATGATATGAACCACGGAATAATAAATGGCTTCCCTACCTTATCATTCCGAATATCACCAAACACGTACAAATCCATAAAACATGTGAGAGGTCACGGAATTATGAGGCCACACGGAATAATAAATGGCTTCCCTACTCTGGTCCATTTGGTCCACGATCTGGGGTATTGACAAGGTCCCTGATGCATGATATATTCTTGACGTGGTGCTGTGGTTTAAAACGCGGCATTGCGGTTGCTAGTTGGGTCAATGCGTTTGATTGGCTCTACGGGCGCATTCTGGAGGGGTCGCATAGTGGCCTAGTGCGATTGTTTGCTAAACAATTGACGGTGAAAGCCGTCCGAGAGTTCGAATCTCTCCCCCTCCGCTCATGAGATTATGGTTTAAGATAGCTCTCCCAGGACTAGAGTTTTGGGGGAGCTATTTTTATTACACCCATTAAATCTCGTAATCCTCCGCCCAATACGAGAGGCTGGCAATCTTTTCGGAGTACGGTTCAAACCATGTACCATGTCGATTCCCTCGCTGATACCCCACGTTTTTGAAGCGTAGAGTGATGTCACCCTTTGGCGCATCAGCCACAGGTATTAAGTACACATTGCCCAAATCGGGACTATATACTCCAAAACACTCAGCTTTCCCTCTATAGTCATTTTTTCGATTACCGCGTTTCGCTGATACAGTGGACGCAGTATTAAAATCTAGCGCATTGCCTTCCTGCAAAAGCCGAGCAGTCTTTACCTGAATACGTACAAGATGCACTTCCTGGTGAACGAAGAACCCAAAGCTTCGATGTTCCTCTGTAACATAATATGCAAGGTCATAGCTCAGGTGGTCCGCCCAGGGCAATAGCACCTCATATCCCAACTGTACCAGTCGATTCAGGACGGCTGTATGGCTGATTAAGCCTTTTTGCGACGTGTCTCTCATAATTATCCTTCCTTGGTTACGGAGGGCAGCACCCCATCAACATGGTCCTCGCTCCCGAAATGGTATTTTTCAGGCAATATATTACATGATAATCTTATTAAATATCAATATATACATTTCTATTTCATGTGAACATAATATTTATTGTATTTATTGTCGAATTTCAGGTTTTTTTGTCCATTGTGGGGAATATGGCGTAGGGGCATGTGCTTGCCACCGCCCATGGACCCATCATTGTATATTAGGTCCACGAGCGGTGGCACAATACCGTTTAAATAGCGAGAGCAATGTTGAGGTGAGTAGGGGTAAGGGGCAGAGTGGCTGGGTGGAGGGGCCTTGTGCTTACCCTGTTGGGG
>JACDAE010000306.1 GCA_013695595.1 Ktedonobacteraceae bacterium
AGGTCTCCATTTGCTCAATGCTTTGGAGGCAACGTTCCGTGGTCAACCCACTCTCCCTTCTTTCAAGGCACCCTGATTAGTTACCTATTTTATACATAGAACACTTTTCTACAAGTGTCAGATGCAACCTCTTACTTCCTGAGACGTATTTTATAATGAGGGTTCCAGGCGTAACAAGGAGAAAGTATCGTGAGCCAGCAACAACTCGTTCCAGAGCCGCAAGATCAAAGCTCTAGCAGCTCTCAGGGAAACGAAGAAATATATAAGCGCCCTTATAAGTCAGCGCGCAGCAGTAATATGCCAAAGGATGAGCATCCTTCAACGTTTGAGGAGACCATTCCACCTTATAGCTATCGCGCTCAAGATCGTGTTGCGCAAAATACCCCTGAGCCAGCAAATAGAGCGCATTTTTATGAGACAAATGCATCTGAGCGGCAATCTCGCCGACGCCGTTTCAGTCCTGATGGTGACGCTTTAGAGAATGGCTATCAACCATACAGACAACAGCAGCGTATGTACAACCAGGTACCGCCCTGGGCACGTCCGCAGCAACATAAAAATAGACATCTTTTACGTTGGATTATACTGCTCGTTCTGGCGATTGTTTTTATAAAGCCTCTTATCATCCTCATTGGAGGTCTGTTTCTGGCTGGCCTGACTGTAATTGGTTTCATCATTTTGATCCCACTCATAGTTATAGGAGCTTTGCTCGTTGCGGGGCTGGTGCTGGCTATTCTCGGCATGGCGTTGGGGCGTGCAGTCTGGCGCAGTATCTGGCGCTGATAAGCATTCTAAACCTATTCATAAGTAATTTTCAATACAATCGTTTCGGGATAAACGATTTGACATCCTCTTCATACCCTGTTACATTAAAAAAAACGTTTGAGGTAAAAGAAATATCGTGACTGATAGCCCATATACATCTTCGGAGCCACAAGATAAATACAATGAGATAGATCTGACCAGCATTCAGGAGCTACGTAACTTGCTTGCTGCTCACCGTATGCGCCCTCTCAAGTCCTTTGGGCAAAACTTTCTCGTTGATCGCTCTGTTCTAGAAAATATCGTTGAGGCTGCCGCAATTGAGCCGGATGATGAGATATTAGAGGTCGGTTCCGGTACTGGAGTGCTGACGCGCGAGTTAGCAAAGCAAGCCAGCCGCGTTGTCGCTGTTGAGCTTGAGCGAGATATGCTCTCTTTGTTGAAGAACACGACTGCTGCATTTCCTAATGTGGAGCTTGTTGCACGCAACTTGCTCTTTCTCGATCCAGTCGAAATCTTTGCTCAGGCACCATATAAACTGGTAGCAAATCTTCCTTATTATATTACTGCACCAACGTTCCGTCATTTTTTGGAGAGCGCTAATCCGCCTCGCCTCATTGTCGTAATGGTGCAGGCCGAGGTCGCACAACGCATTATCGCCGAACCAGGATCATTGAGCGTTCTGGCTTTAAGCGTGCAGTTCTATGGTCAGCCACGTATTATCGCTCGTGTCCCCGCACGTGCATTTTATCCCGCTCCCAAAGTGGATTCTGCTATCTTGCGCGTGGATGTCAATCCACATACGCCACTTTTGCCGCTAGAACGTGAAAAGTTCTTTCGCTTAGTACATGCGGGCTTTTCAGAGAAACGGAAACAACTCCACAATTCACTCACGCATGGCTTGCATGCAAAAAATGAAGAGGTGCGTTCCTGGCTCTCGACTGCTACCATCGATGCCAGTCGCCGGGCCGAGACATTGAGCATTGAAGAATGGCTACGCCTGTGGCGTGTGATTGAAACGGCACAAGGCTGATCAGATATGTTATGATTAATA
Source organism: Ktedonobacteraceae bacterium (assembly GCA_013695595.1). Taxonomy (GTDB): domain Bacteria; phylum Chloroflexota; class Ktedonobacteria; order Ktedonobacterales; family Ktedonobacteraceae; genus JACDAE01. The sequence continues at coordinate 1,817 of JACDAE010000306.1, forward strand.
AAGAGGTATCTCTCCTGATCCTGGAACGCTTATGATAGTTGTAGCGTATTATGGTATAGATTTACGTCGATATGGATGGACGTTTTAGCGCAAAGAAATAATAATCTGTATGAAAACATCTGAGCAGTTTTGTGAGAACTGTGGAGCTGCGAATGCCGCGACTGCGCAGTTTTGCCAGTATTGTGCCGCACCGCTCCCTTTCAAACATACAACAGGTACCCTGCCTGAGCAAACTCTGCTTAATAGCCGCTATCAACTAGAGGCCCGTATTGGTCAGGGTGGAATGGGTGCTGTCTATAAAGCTACTGATACGCGTTTCAATAATCGTCCGATTGCCATTAAAGAGATGAGCCGGAGTGGTTTACCTGCTAATCGTATTCAGGAAGCTGAGGAGTCTTTTGAGCGTGAGGCTCATCTGTTAGCGGATCTATTGCATCCCAATCTCCCGCGTATCTATGATCACTTTAGTGAAGATGAGCGCTCTTACCTGGTGATGGATTTCATCGAGGGTCTGACGTTAGAAGACTATTATGAGAAAGCTGATGGTAGCCCCTTGCCCCTGGAGCAGGTGCTCAATTGGGGGGAACAGATCTGCGATGTGTTGAGTTATCTACACACCCATCAGCCTCCAATTATCTTTCGTGATCTGAAACCTTCTAATATTATGATTAGCGAGAGTGGACATGTCTATCTGATTGATTTTGGTATCGCTCGCATTTTTAAACCTGGCCAATCTCACGATACCGTCGCGCTTGGTTCACCAGGCTTTGCAGCTCCTGAGCAATATGGTAAGGCACAGAGCACGCCCCGCTCGGATATCTATAGCCTGGGCGCTCTCCTTCACTGCCTGCTTACATCTGTTGATCCCAGTGAGCAACCATTTTTCTTCAGGCCAGCTTCAGAACTCAATCCTATTATTCCAGCCGAGCTGGAGCTGTTACTACAGCAGATGTTAGAAATGGATGCCGATAAACGTCCTTCTAGCGCCCAGGATATTGTCAAAGTACTACGCCATGTTGAGCAGCAACGTATAAGCGGTACGTTGGTAGCCGCCACAAAGAATACTGCACGGACGACGAAGGGTAGCCAGTTATTGCAGGATGCGTATGTGCTCTATACACAAAAGCGTAGCCGAGATGCAGTTGCCGCCTACGATCTGGCCTTGCAGACCGAGAATTTGAATCCGCAGGCATGGCAGGGGCGAGGTCTTGCCCTGGCGCTCAATGGCCGCCACCATGAGGCACTTGAGTCGTTCGAGCGGGCACTCCGGCTGGATTCCGAACTTATTACCTCGTTAAATGGCAAGGGAACTGCCCTGAATATGCTCCATCGTAACAAAGAAGCCCTGGACGTTTTTGATAAAGCCGCCTTGCTTGAACCTGATAATGCGGTAACATGGAATGGGAAAGGGGCAGTGTTGAGCGCTTTAAATCAGCCAGAGCAGGCCCTGACTGCATTTGATATTGCTCTCCATTTCGATATGCATATGGCTCAGGCCTGGAACAATAAAGGGCTGGTATTGCGCCAGTTGAAACGCTACCCCGAAGCGCTACGAGCTTTCGAGCAGGCACTTTCCTTTGACCGCAACAATATAACCTACTGGAACGGAAAAGGGCTGGTTCTGTATGAAATGGGACGCCTCAAAGATTCTATGCAATCGTATCAGGAAGCAATCAACCGCAGCCCAGATTACGCACCTGCCTTGTATGGTATTGGAAATGTCCTCTATACACAGAATAAGTATAAAAACGCCCTTGATCATTACGACCGCGCCGTCAAGAGTGATCCACGCTTCGTAAAAGCATGGGATAAACGCGGGAATGTTCTGGGCGATATGGGTCGCTTTTCTATGGCTCTGGATGCATATGAACAGGCATTGCGCCTTGATCCACGCTATGCACCTGCCTGGAATGGTAAAGCAAGTGTCCTGTGCCAGCTAGAACGCTTTGAGGAAGCCTTGCGAGCATATGAACAGGCGCTGCGGCTCAATCCGAATGCTCCCCAGGCCTGGAACGGCAAGGGCAATGCCTATTATCAACTAGGTAACTACGACCAGGCATTAGTTGCCTATGAGCGAGCGTGGCATCTTAACCCTAAGATGGCTTCCGCTTTGCATAATATGTCATTAGTATTGAGGCAGTTGCGTCGCTATCCAGAGGCATTGGATGCAGCCGAGTCAGCACTTCGGCTGGCACCTAACGATCCTGATAACTGGCAACGTAAAGCGGAAGCCTTGCGCAAATTGCGTCGCACGAAAGAAGCTCGTGCAGCTGAAGCAGAGGTCGCGCGCTGGAGCCATCAGGCATAAATGAAAGAATTATTGGAAGCAGGAGAAATTTCCTGCTTGTATCCTGGTATCAATCTCCTACATTTTGGACATGGTCTGGTTATCTATAACTAGCAGGTTTTCATCATAGTGTAATATTGCATCGGCTCCAAGAACTTTCCGTCGACTTGAGCGATGATTGCCTTTGTCTATCACTTCATAGCCAACCACGCGCAATGCATTGACCGGTACTGTACCGATAAGTACCTCGCTAATAGTGCCAGCTTCTTTTTCATTCTCGCCTTTTACAGTTGCATTAAGCAAGCTGCTGCCCAGCGGAAATGGTGGGATCCTTGTTGTCAGCATTCGCTCGCTATCAATAATCACGGCATCTTCTACAATATCTTTGATGACGTTTGCTGGTAGTGCCTTGAGACCTGCGAGCGGGGTACGTACACCCAGTGCATATATTGAATTTGTGCCCAGTTGAAAATAGAAGTCCTCGACTACTCCAGCGTTTTTCCCTTGAGAGGGGATAGCTACTTTTAAGCCCCGTAGTTCTGACCATTTTCGGATGTTTTTCTGAGTTGACATATAGAAACTCCTCTTTATTTTTTAATATTCTCTACCTGGCATCCCTTGCCAACATTGGATTCGGCTTCGCAAATGGCCCCACTTTATAAAGATCATCACTGTTCCATAATACCTGAAATGTCGCAGCCGTTGATGCAATGGTTAACCAGAGCGTGAGTGTGGCGAGCGAAAGCGCAACCTTTGTGTCCTTCAGCTTGAAGACTGCTACAAGAACGCTGGCAATTGTCAGGAAGAACATGTTCACTGTCAGGAAGAATGCATTGATAGGTGAACGCAAGCTAAAGTACGCGGCATTGAAAATCGCAAAGTTAAGCCACGAAGCCGCCTGTAACGCGAGAAAGGGATCACGTCCTGGCGTCCCTTTAGGCATATTCAACACACGCAGATTGCCATAGATTGTCGAAATGTTATTCAGTGTCCACGCAGGCCCAAAGACCCACGAGGGAGGAGTGATCACCGATTGCTTGAGCATCTTGAAATAAGATACGTCACCAAAAACTGCCTCACGTAAATTATTGCTTTTATTACCACGAACCTTGCTCGTAAGACCCGCAAGCCCAAATGTCAGGGCCTGCACAATAATATAGAACGCTATTCCATGATACCAACGCCACTTCTGGGGCTGATTGTCTGTAATCTGTTCAATGACCCCACGCGTTTTACTGGCTACTGACATAGATTATCTCCTTTATAGATGGACATCTTTAACATATCTTAATTGTACCCGTCAACCTGCCTATAATGACGCCGAATAGGAGATAATTGAGTAGCTCTATTTTCGTATGTGTATATAAATATTTTCCCTCTTAATTTTAAGTCATCTATATGGTTTGTAAAAAACGACTCACGATAGCTTGCACTTCGTCGAGGCGTCCCTGGAAAAAGTGATCTGCCCCTTCAATGGCAACCATACTCTTTGGAGCCGGTACCTGTTCAAACCACTGGACCGTCAGATCATATGGGGCTGTATCGTCTTTCGTTCCATGAATAATAAGTTTGGGTTTGTGACATCCCTGGAGGGTATTTCCTTCAAACCAACGTGCTGGAACTCCAAGCCCAATCATAGCCTGGACACGATCATCATTTGCCCCTACACGTAACCCAACATATGATCCAAAAGAAAAACCTGCAATAATTATTGGAATGCCTGGATAGCGTCGACTCATAAATTCTAATGCGTAGCGTACATCATCCATCTCTCCTCGTCCCTCATCGTAGGTGCCTATACTGCGACCAACACCCCGAAAATTGAAGCGGAGTGCAGGAATATCCTCTTCCTGGAGTGTTTGTGCAACTTTAAAGACCACTTTATTATGCATTGTACCTCCATAAAGAGGATGGGGATGGCAGACAATGCTGGTATAACGAGGCTGTACCCCTGGCTCTTCAGGCTTCAAAATGCCTTCCAGATGCCCCGTAGAAGTTGGTATATTGACATGCAATATCTGGCTGGTTACCATGACCGTTTCCTGTTCTTCGCTATACCGTCTAATAGCTTTGTTACGTGCCCTTTTGGGTGCTTCACTATGATGCATATATAACATACAAAGCATACTACCACATTCCAGGCAATCCTCAAAGATGAGATAGCTTCCAGATACCATTCAGTGCCAATAGAAATGTACTTTTGCTACGGGCATAGGTTATACTATCTCTATGGGATTAGTGCGACCGCTCCGTCGAGAAACCTCTACTGGCATTTCTGAGCGAAATAGCACTATGAATTAACGCATGAGCGTACTCAGTTTTCATCATTTGTGATAATATGCAGGCAAAGTTTTTTCTTGTGCAAATATTTGTACTCCTGTGGTAGAAGGATGAGCAATGGAAACATATGGTTTACATCAATACCCTGGGCGACTTTTTGTTGTGGAAGGCGTAGATGGCTCAGGAAAGAGTACGCAGATAGCGTTACTACGCCAATGGCTGATTAGCGAGGGCTATACCGTCTTTTTTAGTGAGTGGAATTCCTCCCCGCTTGTAAAGAAAACAACGAGCAAAGGGAAGAAAAAGCAACTGCTCACCCCAACAACATTTAGCCTGATTCATGCAACGGATTTCGCAGATCGTACGGAACACGATATCATTCCTCCTTTGAAAGCTGGCGCTATTGTGCTTGCCGATCGCTATATTTACACTGCTTTTGCTCGCGATGCCGCACGTAACGTTGATCGTCAATGGGTACGTGAACTTTACCAGTTTGCTGTTAAACCAACTCTAGCCTTTTATTATAGAGTGCCACTCGAAGTCTCACTCAGTCGTATTCTTACTGGTCGTAACGAACTCAAGTACTACGAAGCTGGTATGGATCTTGGTTTGAGCAATGACCCTCAAGAAAGTTTCAAACTATTTCAACAGCGTATTGTAGGTGAATATGAGGCTATGATCAAGGAATTTGGCTTGACGGTAATGGATGCTACATTGCCTATTCCCGATCAGCAAAGGCATATGCGTGATCTGGTACGTCCCTATCTGCATGGGGTACGCCGCTTACGTTCCTCCTCGCCCGATGAGGTCTGGACTGGATTAGTAGAGGAAGCTCATCTAACGCGTACAGCGGCACAAAGAGGCTTTGAATAATGGATGCGGATTTACAAGAGTTCCGCTTAAATACAAAAGATCGGATTGCGAGGAATGCTATGACCAGGTTGGATTTTTACGGGATTGATGCAATTGGCTTACGCGCACGCGATGAGTTGTTGCCCGGCCGTCTCATCGTCATTGAGGGAACTGATGGAGTCGGACGTTCAACCCAATTGAGCCTCCTGCGTCCCTGGTTAGAAAGTAGTGGTTATGCAGTCATTGATACCGAGATGACCAGCTCTATACTGGCTGGAAACGGCCTCAAGCAGGCGAAAGAAGGAAATACGCTTGGGCCAATTACGTTAAATCTTTTTTATGCCACCGATTTTGTTGACCGTTTTGAAAGCCAGATCCTACCAGCTCTCCGTGCAGGTTTTATTGTGTTGGTCGATCGTTATATTTATTCGTTGATAGCACGTGCACGTGTCCGCAGCGCCGATCCTCAATGGTTACGCTCTATCTACGGATTAGCCCTCAAACCAGACGCTATTTTCTATCTCAGGATCAGCCTGGATGACCTTATTCCCCGCGTATTGCAGCATGGCGGCTTCGACTATTGGGAATCAGGGATGGATCTGCGCATGGGGGAAGATCTTTATGAAAGTTTTATCAACTATCAGACTCGCTTGATTGCTGAATATGAAAAGATGGCCCACGAGTACAATTTTCAGGTTATTGAAGCTGCGATGCCAGTCGAGCAGATCGTAGCTCATCTAAAACAGCACATCTGGCCCCTTTTGCCTCAAGGCTAAGTGAATGAAGCATCTGAACAACTGAAGAACGACAAAAAGCGCTTGCTAGAGAACAAGCGCGAATGGGGAAAATCGCTACTGGCGAAATCTTGTTTAGCGTGAGTGATGTGTCTTCGCTGCCAGACCTTGAGCATACTTCCAGTCGGCATTAAAGGTTGCCTGTAGATTTGATACGATGGCCTTGTTAGAGATCATAATACCCACCTCCCGGCTATAATGGAGCGATTGATGACTCAGGTTTTGTGAGCCAATAAATGCGAGACGCTGATCGGCGATAATCATTTTTGCATGGATAAAATATTGCGGGGTAACGTTGACTGCGATTGTGGGCGACAGAACTCGATAGGTTTCGTTATTGTCGGCGGATGGCACCCCTGGCGGCATCGGCGAAAGTGGAGGTAGCATCAATTGAACGGCAACCCCATTATTCGCAGCATGCAGGAGAATTTTCTTCAGGTTAAGTGCTCCGTCGCCTGGAGGGTCATTGAGATATTCGACCTGGATCGCCAGACTGTGTTTTGCGGTTCGTAACAATAATGGCACGAGTGATAGCGCATTAATATCACTAATAATCAGATTAGACCCATCAGGGATTGTTGGTAATGGGCGACCCGCAGCATCCGCCAGGAAGACGGCTTTAAGCAGGGCAATGTCATCTGGATTGCTATCGCAGAGAATATACTCGCGATTGGCATAGCCGGCCCGGTTGCCGCCAAGTGCCTGGGCGGTAAAGTTAACGGTCATAATATAGGCTCTGGCTTTACCTGGAACATCGACATCGACAAGGATAAATTTCGCATGATTAACGGCGACGCGCTGACCATCGATGCGAATAGCTTTATTATGGGTAACCCAGGAGGGGAAACGCCGTGAGCCGGTTGGATCAAGGCTTGGGGGCAAGTCGGGTTGATTATAGAGAAGACGCAGATCCAGATTGTGATGGGCAGCTTTCTGATTAAGTAGCATCTGCGCGACATGATCATTATCGAACAGATACATCTCAATCCATAGTGATTTTGTGGCAGAGGCGATGATATCTTGAATGACCTTTATACCAGCGGCTGGCTGTATGCCTACAAGAGAGATATGTGAGTTGGCACCTGCTGGTAGCGTGGGGAAATGGAACGGGCTGACGGCAGGTGCATGATGAAACCAGGGTAAGTGCATGGTATTCTTGCTCCCTTTCGGAAAATTTCTTCTTTTTGCTTCTTCATCATACGCTATTAACGCAACA
>JACDAE010000641.1 GCA_013695595.1 Ktedonobacteraceae bacterium
CATTAAGGGATTGGGAGGATATCACCTGGCGTGCGATGCTTTGAACGTGGAAGCGGTACAGCGACTGCGGCAACGCAAACATCGTGAGGCCAAACCTTTCGCGCTCATGGTTCCCGATCTAGAGACTGCCCGTTTGCTGTGCGAAGTGAGCGATGCCGAAGCGGCGCTGCTCCAATCGCATCGAAGGCCCATTGTGCTAATAAAGCGATACGCTGATTGTCTGATAGCACCCGCTGTTGCACCATTCCAAAACTCTCTGGGTTTGATGTTGCCTTCTACGCCACTTCATTATGTGTTGCTGGATATGTTCGCATCTACCATAGGCGTAGGGACGTCACCAACAGTGGATCGACTGGTGGTGCTCGTGATGACCAGTGGCAATGTGAGCAATGAGCCAATTGTGTACCGTGATGATGATGCGCAACAGCGACTGGCATCTATCACCGACAGTATGCTCACCCATAATCGTGCCATTCACATGCGCTGCGATGACTCTGTGATACGCGTTGCTGCCGGTGGTGAACAATTTTTCCGTCGTGCACGTGGCTATACTCCTGAGCCAGTTCTCCTGGCCGCAGAGCTTCCAACATCGCTGCTTGCCTGTGGTGGTCATCTCAAAAACACCTTTTGTCTGGGTAAGGGACGGCAGGCATTTGTCAGTCATCATATCGGCGACTTAGAAAATCTGGAGACTCTGACCTCGTTTCGGGAGGGAATTGAGCACTTTCAGCGCCTCTTTGATATCTATCCACAGGCTATTGCTTACGATCTGCATCCCGAATACCTGGCGACAAAATACGCCCTTGATACAGATATTCCGCACAAAATCGGCGTCCAGCATCATCATGCCCATATTGCCAGCGTGCTGGCCGAGCATGGGATAAGTGGACCAGTCATAGGTATCGCCGCCGATGGGACGGGATATGGAACCGATGGTGCGGTGTGGGGCTGTGAAATTCTTGCGGCAGACCTCACAGGATTCGAGCGGCTGGCGCATCTGACGTATGTGCCATTGCCTGGAGGTGAGCAAGCTGTCCGTCAACCCTGGCGCATGGCGGCTACGTACCTGGCTCAGGTGTACGGTGATGCGTTTCAGGAGCTAGATATTCCATTTGTGCACCAGCTAGATCATTCAAAGTGGCGCGCGCTCTCGCAAATGGCCGCGCGGGGCCTCAACAGCCCCCTGACATCCAGCCTGGGACGATTGTTTGATGCGGTCGCCGCTCTGATCGGCCTACGCAATGAGGTTCTTTATGAGGGTCAGGCAGCCATAGAGCTAGAAATGGTGGCTGTTAAAAGTGACCAGACACAACACTATCCATTCGCAATGCAGAGGCAGGAGGGAAAACCAGTTACGTTAGATGTAGCCCCAACAATCCGCGCCCTTGTTAACGATATACAGCGAGGTCTACCCTCGTCCCAGATTGCTAGCAATTTTCACTGCACTATCGCCGAGTTACTGCTGGTAGCCTCTGTTGAAGCACGCGAGCGGACCGGATTGAATAGTGTTGCTCTCAGCGGTGGTGTATTTCAGAACCGTCTGTTGCTTGAAACGTTGATTTCACGATTGGAGGAAATGCAATTTCAGGTGTTTATCAATCGACGTGTGCCGCCTAATGATGGTGGGATAAGTCTTGGTCAACTAGCAATAGCTGCCGCTCGCCTGCGGACCAACACGGACGTCGTAAACGCAGGCTTATAAATCGCGCCCCATAATAGGGTTCTTATCAAAGGAGAAGCAAAATGTGTCTTGGAATTCCAGGTCAGATCGTAGAGATCGTAGATGATGCCAATTCGATTGCCAAAGTAGATGTCTCCGGTGTGAAACGAAACGTGAGCGTAGCGCTGGTACGTCCAGAAGGGATCGAACCAGGTGATTGGGTCTTGATTCATGTTGGTTTTGCCATGAGCAAGATCGATGAGGCGGAGGCCCAGGAGACCATAAAAGCCCTTCAGATGATGGGAGCGGCCTATTCCGATGAAATTGAAATGTTGTACTCAAGCCAGATTGAATAACGGTAGGGGCATCATTTACAAGCCCAGTGTAGGGGCGCCATTTACAAGC